>CALDGX010000104.1 GCA_937941715.1 uncultured Chloracidobacterium sp.
TTGATCGCAACGGTCTTTCGCTGCTCCGCGACCGCTTCGGCAAATCGGCCGTCGGCGTAATACAGTCCCGCGAGGTAGCGATGTGGGTAAACACTTTCCGGATTTTCTCTGATCGCACGGTCAAAATCGCGATAGGCGGCCGGAAAATCCCAATGATAATCACGATTTATCAAACCGCGAACGCTGTAAGCGACCTGGTTTCCCGCGTCCAGGGCGAGGGCCCTTTCGAGCAAAGGTTCGGCAACCGAAAATAGATTTTTTGGGGAATCGCCGCCGTTATGGGCGAACTGGCAGTATGCCTGTGCTCTCAACGCCCAACCTTGCGCAAAATTCGGGTCCAGTTCGAGTGCCTGCCCCAGTAATTCGGCCGCCTTCGCCGAATCTTCCATCGTATTCTTATCGACGAGGTACTGAGCCTCGTAAAAGAGGTCGAAAGCTTCCCCGTTCCGGGTCCCGCGGACCGACGCAAAATTGTTCGGCGACAAGCCAAATTTTGCCATGACGGCATTACCGATCTGGTTGGCGATGATGTCCTGCAGTTTGAAGATATCCTGATCCTCGGCCTCGGACCTGAAGGTCAGTTCCGAATCACCGGTACGAACATTTACGAGTTGTGAAGTGACCCTTACCCGGGCATCGCCTTTCTGATAGGTCGAGTCGATCACGTACTCGGTATCCAGTTCGCGGCCGAGCGTGACGGCGTCCTCGGTCCGGTCGATCAGCGTCCTCATTGCAGTAAGGTCCCGCACTTTGAATGAGTTTGAATCACTCAATTTATGGATCAAGGAATCGACCACGGCCAACTCAAGCCCCCGGTCACGCGTTTCACTAACGACCGGCCGCAAAGGCAGTACCGCGATGCTGGGGAGCTTGCTTATCGGCAAATTCTGTCCTGACGGCGCTCCGCGCGATAGATAAAACCCTACGATCGCGGCGACAATTAACAACCCGGCAATAGCCGCGAGCGGGATGAATAACCTCCTCCCCGAAGGGGCCGAGGCCGGCCGGGTCCGGCTGCCGTATTCTGCCGCTGCTCCATCATTGTCCGTAGACTCAGTTGTGCGAAGCGGATCCGAGCCGTTCTGCCGCGACGATCCGGCCGTGATACTGACAGCGGCACCATTCTGACCGTTCGCGGGCGAGCCGTTCGCGAAAATGGCTTCGTCGGCGATACGGGCATCGTCGTCGTCCGGCCCGTCATCGAGCGCCGGAGTTACCGGCTTTACGTCAACAGCGAACCGATAGCCGTGCTTTTTTACTGTCTCAATGTATTGATGATCGCCGTTCCTTTCACCGAGTGCCTTTCGGATGACGTGGATCGATTTGTTGAGATTGTTCTCTTCGACAAAAGCGTCCGGCCAAACCCGGGCCAAAAGCTCGCTCTTGCTGACCAAGCGATTGGGGTTACGAACCAAATGACAGAGCGTCTCGAACGCCTTGTCCGGAAGGGCTATGCGCTCACCGGTATCGAGCCGTTCGAGGATCCGTTCGCCGACATCGATCCGAAAATCGGCAAATTCGTAGATCCCTGTATTGATCGAACTCGCTTCCTTCATCGTATCCGGCAGTCTCAAGCTCAGCGTAACCCCACTATTTGCAATACCTTACCGCAGCGAAATGCGTCGGGAATAAAAACGGAATATACAATTCACGTCAACCGAAAGATTGGACCATCACCCTGCGGCTATTCTTGGACTAAATAACAACGCGGGATACCTCAGCCCGCTGAACGATCAGTTTTGATCTCAGGGATTTTAGCAGAGTTCTGCGACTCTGAACAAAAATTTCGGCGAGCGCCGAGCGGCTTTCTTTCTCCCACATCTTGACTGACGCTATTGACAAAACTTACTCGGCCTTTTGAGCCGAATCCTCTTCTTGATTATATATGAAAACACTCGGAACACTGTTGCTATTGCTCGGGATCGCCGTCGCGATCGGCGGACTGGCCGGAACGGCTCTTAACCTCGGATCGAACGATGACCCAAGCGGGTTGTGCGCCAAAGCGGACCGACGGCTCCAGGAGGCAAATACGGCAGTTAAAGCCTGGGAGGCCGCTAAAGGTTCGCCGGACGAAAAGCGGCTGAAAAGCGAAGCGGACTCCGCCCTGGAGCTCCAGAAGATCAGCGAAAAAGGATGTGCGGAGGTCCGTGACAGGACAAAGGGCTATGGCTACATGTCGGCCGGTGCCGCAGCGTTCGGACTCGTTTTGGCCATCGCCGGCTTCTTTATGAGGAGAAAGAACGCTCAACAATAACCGCGGCGAAACGGAACAGTCGCTGCACCGACCGCTAATTGACACGATATGCGGCCGATTTTCAGTTTCGGCCGTTTCGTTGTATATTTGCTTCGCTGTAAAGTC
>CALDGX010000105.1 GCA_937941715.1 uncultured Chloracidobacterium sp.
GCTCGTCTGGCGGTCAAACTATGCGCGACATAGATGGAGGCAATGCACCCGCCGAACTTAACCTGATCGGGAGGACCACTGCCGATGCCGAATACGAACTCGACCGTTTTCTCGACGATGCCTTTATGGCGTCGCTGCCTCGTGTCCGCATTATTCACGGCTTTGGCACCGGAGCTCTCAAGAACTATGTACATCATTTTCTAAAGAACAGCGACCTGGTCGAAAGATTCGAATTTGCCCCGTCCAGCCAGGGCGGAAACGGTGCTACGATCGCGGATTTGAAAAGTTGAAGCCCGAACATTTTGAACGTATTTCGCACCAAAGGCCCTTTGTGCGATACTTGTCGCCTGCTGTCTTGAAAATTTCCGGTTAGCGGGCAAAATGGCAAACGTTTCGGTTAATGTAGACGCCACGTTCGTAGAGAATGCTCTATCCCCAGTACTTCATCGATGACCTTAAGAACCGTGCTGATCTGGTGCGGATAATACAGCCGTATGCTCAGGATCTGAAGAAGAAAGGGGCAAATTGGATGGCGTGTTGTCCGTTTCATCAGGAAAAAACGCCGTCCTTCTCGGTCAACCCGAGCAAAGGGTTCTATAAGTGCTTCGGCTGCGGCAAGGGTGGTACGGCATTCAACTTCCTTATGGAAATGGAAGGTCTAAACTTCCCTGAGGCCGTCAAACGGGTGGCGGAGATCTCCGGCGTGATTCTGCCCGAACCTGTCGATGACGAAAGTTATGAACGCGGCAAAAAGCAGCGTGAAGAGAAAAAGAAGCTTGCCGATCAGATAATCGAATTGAACCAGATCGCTCTCGAATACTGGGAAAGCGAGTTTCAGGGCAAGAAGGCAAAGGCCGCTCGGGAATATCTATCAGGACGGGGCATCTCGGATGAGATCCAAAGGGCATTCCGCCTGGGTTACTCACCTGACAGTTGGGACGGCCTATTGTCTATATTGCGAAGCAATGGTGCTGACGAAAAGGTCATCGAGCAATCAGGATTGGTTTCGGTAAATGAGGAAAAGGAAAGGATATACGATAAATTCCGCGGCAGGATAATGTTCCCTGTCCTGGATGTTAACGGCAGACCGGTGGCGTTCGGAGCAAGGGCGATGGGTGACGACCAACCCAAGTACCTCAACTCACCAGAGACTGCAGCGTATACCAAAGGCCAGCACCTTTACGGCCTGTTTCAATCGAAGGACGAGATCCGGAAGAAAAAGTTTGCGATACTCGTCGAGGGCTACCTCGACCTTATCGCTCTCTACCAATTCGGAATTCGAAATGTTACTGCCAGCTTGGGGACGGCATTTACACCAGAGCAATCCAAACTGCTCAGCCGCTTTGCCAAAAAGGTCGTCATCAACTACGACGGCGACAGTGCCGGTATCAAAGCAGCCAGACGAGCGATCGAGCATCTGCTTCCTCAAGAGTTTGATATCAAGGTACTGGTTCTTCCGGACGGCAAGGACCCTGACGACTTTGTCAGACAAAATGGCGCCGATGCCTACAACGAACTGCGCGGCAGGGCGACCCCGTTCCTTCGGTTCGCTCTCGACGCTTCCGTAGCCGGGCGTAAGCTGAACAACGCTAAGCAAAAGGCCGAAGCCATCGAAGATTTCTTACCCGTCATATCCATGATCGGTAACAACATCCAGCGTCGAGAGAGCTTCGATCAGGCGATGACCTTCTTTCAGATAGACGACGCCGGTCTTCGCCGGGAACTCTGGACCTCGCTGAAAAGTGGCGGCAACTACTACGAACAAACGCTGACCCAGCGAGTGTCTCGGTCGTCCCGAGCAAAAACCACGGTTGCCGAACGCCGACTGCTGGAATTGCTGGTTTTTGACCGTGCTCTCCGCGACGCGATCATTCCGCAGCTTGAACCAAGTGATTATGAGGATCTCGCCACCGCTGAACTGTTTGAGGCATTCATTGCGATCAGTCGCGAGAATAAGGACATTACCCAGGAGACCATTCTTGAGCACATCGGTGACGACGAAACCTCGGTCGATCTTGCCCATTTGCTGCTGAAAGGCGAGCCGAGACGCGAGCACGACGAGGTGTTGGACGCCGTAATTCGCGAAGCCGAAAATTGTGTATTTACGCTGCGGAGTATGGCTATCGCCAATCGGATACTCGAGATCAGTCGTGAGGCGGCTCTGGCGGAACAGTCGGGCGACACCGAACTTTTTAACCAGCTAACCTACGAACAACTCGAACTCGAAAAAATACGCCGTGAACTTCAACGTCGTATCACTGAATTGTGATATAATCTGGATTTTTAAACCCGCCGGTGCGAATGAAACTATTCCCACGCTTTCGGCGTTAGAATCTTATTCGCGAACAACGATAATAGCGAAGAGATAATCAAAGTTTTTTGACGATTTTATGGCTGATTACGACGAAAAAGAAGACTTGATGGATCGCTTGGTAGCTCTCGGCAAGCGAAAGAAATTTCTAAGCCTGGACGATCTGCATCGCCAGATCCCCGAGAACATGATGTCCGCCGACGACCTGGAGGACGTACTTGACCGGCTCGAGGGAGCTAATATCTCGGTCGCCGAGACCGACGCACAACTTTTGGAGCGTGCTTCCAGCCTCGCCCTCGACGAAGAAGAGGAAGAGGAATCGGCAGATGAGGACGATCTCGATCTGGACCTGTCGGCCGGAGCACTGGATAAATCGAACGACCCCGTACGCCTTTACCTCCGTGAAATGGGCGTTGTGCCCTTGCTCAACCGCGAGGGTGAGGTCACTATCGCTCAACGAATCGAGCGGGGACAGATCAAGACGCATAAGGCGATCTCGCGGTCGCCCATTGCCGTCGAACGACTTGTCAAGATCGGCGAAGACCTCGTCGAGGGCCGTGCCAGTATCCGCGAAACAGTGGTCTTTTCAGAACAGGCCGAAATATCGGTCGAGGAGGACAAGGCCGAGGAATATATGCGCTGGACCCTTGAGGGCATCGCTAATATCAAAGAGCATTTTCACGTCGCTTTGAAAACGTGGATCTCGCTCATCAACGAGCAGAAAAAGGCTGCCGGCAAGAAATCGAAAAAGGTTCTCACGCTCAAACGAAAAACAGCCCGGCTGAGACTCGAGATCGCTCAGGAGATCAAACAGCTCAACCTTACTGAAAATTCGAATCAGAAGATGATCGCCGCGATACGCAAGGTGGTCACGGATATTCAGGCAGCGGAACGCGCGATCAAGAAGGCCGAAGAAAAGCTCGAAAAGAAGCCCGCCGCAGCTGAAAAGAAAGAATTGATCGCCAAGATCGCCGAGGCGAATGCCGCTCTGGCCGCGATCGAGGAAACCTATCATCTGCCGACGGTCGAGATCAAGCGGTCGTACAAGACCATCAGCGTCGGCGAATATGACACCAACAAGGCAAAACGTGAACTTGTTGAGGCCAATCTCCGCCTTGTCGTATCGATCGCAAAGAAATATACCAATCGCGGCCTGCAGTTCCTCGACCTGATACAGGAAGGCAACATCGGTCTGATGAAGGCCGTCGATAAGTTCGAATGGCGTCGCGGTTATAAGTTTTCGACATACGCGACGTGGTGGATCCGGCAGGCTATCACACGCGCTATCGCCGATCAGGCCCGCACGATCCGTATCCCGGTGCACATGATCGAAACGATCAACAAATTGATTCGTACGTCGCGTTTACTCGTACAGGAACTCGGCCGTGAACCGACCAGCGAGGAGATCGCCAAGCGCATGGACATCCCTGTGTCCAAGGTGCGTAAAGTCCTCAAGATCGCTCAAGAGCCGATCTCGCTGGAAACTCCGATCGGCGAAGAAGAAGATTCGCATCTGGGCGATTTTATCGAAGATCGATCGATCTTGAATCCTGCAGAATCGGTCACGTTTTCGAACCTTCGCGAGATCACGGACGAAGTGCTCGCAACGCTGACGCCGCGAGAGGAAAAGGTCATCAAAATGCGTTTTGGGCTTGGAAATACGGGCTCGGAACACACCCTCGAAGAGGTTGGTCAGCACTTTGCGGTAACACGCGAACGTATTCGTCAGATCGAGGCAAAGGCGCTGAGAAAGCTTCGTCATCCGTCGCGGTCACGCCGGTTGAAGGCGTTCCTCGAAGGCAAACAGTCTTAGAACGTGTCCGTCCGGAAAGAGACGGCAGAAAGGCGACGGATCGTTTCCGTCGCCTTTCTTTTTCTTTTTCAACCAGCAAAAATCTCCTTGACAACGATCTCGGCGGGGGAATAACATCGAGGGTCAAAAGAAGGAAATTATGGCTGACCGACTTCGTCTCACCGTACTGATCATCGTCCTTTTTGGCTCACTTTGCGCCGTCGTTCCTGCACAACAGCCATCGGGTCCGCCCCAACCGCTCGACATGGGCCAATTGGCGGGCCAAGTCCGTCAGGAAGCGGAACGTCAGCTTCCGATATGGGAACGTATATTCGAAGCTCTTGAAATGGAAACGGAGTATGATCCGGAGAAGATCGCCGGCTTCTGCCTGAGAAGCGGCAGATCAACGCTTGAGTGTCAACTGAATGTGGTCACCGGCTTTGTTGCGTTTCAAATGATCGTTGGCGATGATGTAACCGATGACGGCGCCGAAAAACTAAAGGTACTGCTCAACAAATTCGCTCAGTGCGGCCGAGCCGGCAGTTGTGCCCAATTCGAGAAGGAACTGAAGAGCCGTGTCGTCGGCAACGTGGCTTCATCCGGGGCAGGCGTGGGCGAGTTTGACCCTGAAAAAGTCTACAATATCTGTCTCTCGCAACAGGACCCTAAGAATCCCTGTACGAAACAATTTTGCTTTAATGCAGCCGTAATGGGTGGTTCGTTTCTCCTTATGTTCTCCACCGGCAATGAAAATCCCAGCACGCCCGAGCAGCGGGAATTAAAGGCACGAACAGATCGCCTGGTCGAAAAACTCAACGCCTTCACACGCAAAGTCGGTCAAACGGCCGCCGACAAGGACTGTAAGGATGGTCTTCCGCCTATGGCCTTGCCGCCAAATGAAAATAACGATTGATCATACTAAGTTTTGATTGGACGAGTTCGAATAGATAGGCGTTAGGTCTCATGACTTACGCCTTTTTCTTATTCGCATGTGAGTTCGTGTAGAATTCATCTGTTCAGTTCGTCGTGTATTAATGCCTGCGATAATTTTCCGATCGATCTGTCTTTTTCTGGTCTGCCTCGTTGCCGCATCGATACCGGTTCGCTCAGAGCAGCTTTCCGTTAAGAAATACACCATCGCGGACGGCCTGGCCCGTGACTTCATTAACCGAATTCGGCAGGATTCACATGGCTATATTTGGTTCTGCACAACCGAAGGGATCTCGCGATTCGACGGTTATGCGTTCACAAATTATGGTGTTGCCGAAGGTTTGCCGCATCGGATCGTGAGTGATTTCCTGGAGACCAGAGATGGTGAACTTCTGTTTGCAACACTTGCCGGCGTCGTACAGCTAAACGTAGAACGAGGCGATACCACATCGCCGCATTTTATGACAGTTTCTCTCGACGCAGGCGACGAAAAGGCACGTTCCGCCACACGCATTGTCGAAGATCGCGATGGCTCGGTTTGGGTTGGCACGGCCGGGGGGCTCTTTCGATTGACCAAGACAGATGGCCAATGGCGTTCCGAACGAGTCAGGACGGAGATCGACGCAAAACAGAACGTCGATCTATCGAGCATCAATACACTGATGATCGAACGTAATGGCACTCTTTGGGTCGGAAGTGCATTCTATGGTGTATTTCGACGCAGGGCCGATGGCGGCTTTGACAGATTTACTGAAAAGAACGGATTAGCGCAGAACGGGATCAGCGATATTTATCAGGACAGGTCAGGAAAGGTTTGGGTCGGGACAGGAAATGGACTTACGCTACTTGTTGACGATCCGAAACCAAACGAAAACGTCTCACAGCGTAATTATCTTGAAAAAGATGGTCTGTTGACCAACTTCATCGAGACAATTTTCGAATCGTCCGACGGCCGGATCTGGATAGGCACACGCGGCGGGCTCAATCTTTTGAGTGACCCGAAGACAAATTCAGGTCGATCATTTATTGGATACACTCCGGAAAATGGCCTGCAGCATGTGCGCATTACTACGATAATTGAGGACACTGACAACAATCTATGGCTCGGTGCCGAAAGCGGCGGTGCGGTCAAAATGCCGCTGGTGGGATTCACTTCATATTTCGGTTCTGACGGACTCGGCACCGCCCGAATTTCGCAAATTCTTGCCGGGCCCAACAATGAGCCGTATTTTCTTACAACCCGTTCAGGCTCGCTGAGGCCGCCCATCATTAATCGTTTCGACGGCAGAACGCTGGTCAATGAGACGCCGCCCTCATTAGAAAATACGACGCTGACCTGGGGCTGGAACGATCTGATCGCATATGACGACAAGTCCGGCGAATGGTGGATCGCAACGGCGAATGGCGTTTTCAGATATATCGCTCAGGGCGACCTGTCCTCAGCTTCGCTTATTAAGGTTTACACCGTCGCTGATGGCCTGGACGACAACCACATCTTTCGACTCTGGATCGATGCCGAACGCAATCTCTGGATCTCGACCATCGGCGGCGATTCGCACACGATCGTGAATCGTCTGAGCCGCGAAACCGGTCAGATCACCGCATTCGACGTTGTCGATAAGGCTCTTGATTCGGCCGCCACGGCATTTGCTGACGGTGGAGATGGCAGCGTCTGGATCGGGCTTTATAGCGGAGGCTTACTTCGGTACAAGGACGGCAAAATGTCCCGGCTCACAACGGCGGATGGTGTCCCGGCAGGCTTTGTCAGGGACCTTTTTGTCGATAGCAAACAGCGGTTGTGGATCAGCACCGCGATCGGCGGCGTTGGCAGGATCGATGACACTTCGCCGGAAAAGCCCGAGATCACCGTAATGACCGTCCGAGACGGGCTTTCGAGCGACCAGGTAACGAACGTGATCGAAGACAAATTTGGCCGCCTCTATTTCGGTACCGGACGCGGCATCGACCGATTCGATCCGGAAACAGGTAGAATGCAGCATTTCACGACCGCCGACGGCCTGGCCGACAATTTTGTGAACGTCGCATTATCTATGAAAGACGGTACGCTGTGGTTCGGCACGTTGTACGGGCTCTCGAGTTTCTCTCCGCAACCCGACAGGCCGCGGAACGCACCGAAAACATTGATCAGCAGCGTCGCCGTAAACGGAGAACGGCGTTCTATCGGTGAGCTTGGAAAAGCCGACGTTCAGCTGCCCGATCTCGATCCGTCGGCGAATCAGGTCGAGATCGATTTCGTCAGTCTGAGCTTCGCGGCCGGTGAAAGGCTGGCGTACCAATATAGATTCGGCGACAACGAAAATTGGAGCCTACCGACCAAAGACCGTAAAGTAACTCTTCCGAACCTTTCGTCCGGACAATTCCGGTTCGAAGTTCGAGCGTTAAACTCAGCTGGCCAATTCAGCGACCAACCTGCACGCGTTTCATTTCGCATTCTGTCGCCGATATATTTACGATGGTGGTTCATCGCGATCGCGGCCATTCTGTTGATGATGTTGATCTATGGTTCGTATTCATATCGAACCGCAAGATTGCGCGAGATAAACGCTGCTCTTGAAGAAGCACGTTCGGCAGAAGAACGACTCAGGCTGTCACGCGAAGAGCGGATCGCCGAACTCGAAAGCGTCCGCTCGCGAATTGCGACAGACCTTCACGACGACATTGGAGCGAGCCTGACTCAGATCGCGGTTCTCAGCGAAGTGGCCCAAACACAGGCACGCAACGGCACATTCGATGAGGGACCATTAACCAAAATATCAGACGTTTCTAATGAACTCGTCGGGACAATGAGCGACATCGTTTGGTCGATAAACCCTGCGAAGGACCATTTGAGTGATCTGACCCAGCGCATGCGTCGGTTTGCCGCTGATGTTTTGGCGGCTCGATCGATAAAGTTCCACTTCGCCGGAGGCGAAACTGCAAATCAGACCGTTATCGGTTCTAATCTGCGTCGCGAGGTATTCCTGATCTTTAAGGAATCGATCAATAACGTCGCAAAGCACTCGAACGCAAAGAATGTTCGGGCAACGCTCGATGTTGCCGGCGGCCATCTGCGGTTGTCGGTCGAGGATGACGGTGGCGGTTTCGACACGTCCCGCGACGATTATCGCACCGGCAACGGTCTGAACAATATGGAACGTCGGTCTCGTGAAATGGGCGGCGAATTTTCGGTCAGTTCCAGGCTCGATGGCCCGACTGTTGTTGTAGCAAAGTTCCCCGTTGAAAGTTGAAACGTTCGCGCTACCCGAACGGGCGGCGCAGATAGTTGGTTTTTCGTTTAGTATTATTGAGATGCAGGCAGTTGCAGAAAGATCCATTTCGATCGCGATCGTCGAGGATATCCGCGATATCCGTGACGGATTGACGACGCTTATCAATTTCACCGAGGGCTTTGAATGCACCGGCAGCTATCGATCGATGGAGGACGCCATCCCTAAAATAAAGGGAAATGTCCCGGATGTTTTATTGAGTGACATCGGTTTACCCGGAATTGACGGTATTGAGGGCATCAAGATCCTCAAGGAACTATATCCGGAAATGACCGTGCTAATGCTGACGGTATATGACGACGACGAACGCATCTTTGACGCGATATGCGCCGGTGCGACCGGTTACTTGCTGAAACGCACGCCGCCCGCAAAATTACTCGAGAATATTCGCGAGGCCGTATCGGGCGGGGCACCGATGTCGCCGGAAGTTGCGAGCCGCGTAATAAAACTCTTTCGCGAGGTGCGGCCGCCTGAAAAGGTTGATCACGATCTCACGCCCCACGAAACCCGCCTGCTTAAGCTCTTGGTGGACGGCCATAACTACACCACCGCTGCCGAAGAACTCGGTGTCAGTATCAACACGATCAAATTTCATATGCGGCACATCTACGAAAAGCTGCAGGTACACTCGAAATCAGAGGCTGTTTCAATTGCTCTAAGAAACCGTATCGTCTGACAGTCTTGTTCCAAAACACCAACTGAAATTGCGCTACCCGTGTAGGTGGCCTTTTAATTTTGACCTTGACGTATTCTCTATGAAAAATGGCTGAGCATCGACCGCCCAGCCACGCTTTGTGAGGTGAGAATTATGTTCAAGGAATTAATGAAGGCAATTTTGATCACTGTTTTGCAGACCGCTCTTGCGGTGTTTCCAGTTGTACAGAGTGTTCCGGCACAACCGTCGATGAAGATCGATCGGTTGGTTTCGAATGCCGAGGCCGGTCGGCGAAACTCTGCGGTCTTTGAGCAGAACGAAGGACAATTCGACCCAAGCGTTCTTTACCTTGCTCGAAATGGGGCTGCATCGATGTTCCTGACATCCTCCGAGGCGGTATTTGTCATGCCAATGGCCGCGAACTCCGCTAATGAGGATGAGATGGCATCATCCGCATATGCTCTTCGAATGAGATTCACCGATCAGGGCCCAAACGTAACCGCTCGCGGGACCGCGGCTTCCGAACAGCGGTCAAACTATTTTGTCGGATCCGATCCTGAGAGTTGGCATGTTGACGTTCCGAGTTTCAGCACCGTCGAACTTGGAAATATTGCCGACGGTATCTCAATGTTATGGCATGGCCTTGAAGACCGGGCAACGCGATACGACCTTGTCGTTGATCCGGGGGCTGATCCGGGCCGGATCGCGCTGACATTTGATGGTGCCGACTCGATCGAACTTGAACAAAACGGCGACATCATCATCACGACGCCCGCCGGGACCATCAGACAGGCCAGGCCGTTCGCCTTTCAGGAAGGTCCGGAAGATCGGAAAACCGAGGTGGCGTCCGGCTTTCGGGTCGAGGGGAACTCGGTCAAATTTGATGTAGGCGAATACGACACAACGCGGCCGCTCATAATTGATCCGACCGTCACGCTTAATAATCTCGCATTTTCAACTTTTCTTGGGTCATTTGGCGAAGACGCCGCAAATGATAACGCGGTCGATGCAATGGGCAACATCTATATCACGGGCCGGTCGACGTCAGTGGCGTTTCCCACGACGGCCGGCACGTTCGACACTTCCTCTAACGGAGCCGAAGACGTGTTTGTGACAAAAATGAACCCATCGGGTACCGGTATCGTCTTTTCGACATTTTTGGGGGGTAACTTTTACGACGAAGGCCGCGGAATTGCTGTTGATTCCAGCGGTAATATATTTGTGACAGGAACGGCCAGCAACTTTTTTCCGACCACTGCCGGGACGTTCGACACCACGTTCAGCGGCGGCGCCGATGTGTTTGTGACCAAGTTGAACTCGACCGGCTCGGCTTTATTGTACTCCACCTATATTGGCGAGTCCGCTATCGATTTCGCCAATGACATCGCTATCGACGCCGCCGGCAATGCCTATGTTGTGGTGCGAACGTCGGACACCGTGGTCGATTACCCGACCACGCCCGGCGCGTTCGACACCACATTCAACGGAGTAGATGACGTGGCGGTCACTAAACTCAATCCTACTGGCTCCGCTCTTGTTTACTCGACGTTTTTGGGAGGCAGCGGCATCGATAACGGGACTGCGATAGCCGTGAACGCTGCCGGCGAGGCATATGTTGCCGGTGCGACGACCGACGACGTGACTGATATGCAAACCACTGCCGGTGCGTATGATACGACCCATAACGGCATAACGGACTATTTTGTTACGCGATTTTCGGCCGATGGGTCATCGCTTGTCTATTCAACATTTATCGGCGGCCCCGGTATCGACAATGCCGTCGGTCTGGCGATAGACGGAGCGGGCAGTGCTTATGTCGTTGGTTCGGCGTCGGTCGGTTTTCCGGTTACCGCCGGTGTCGTCGACACCTCGGCGCTCGGCAGCAGTGAGATCGGTGCCTCAAAGATCAGTCCCGACGGGGCGACACTTCAATATTCGACATTTATTGGAGGCAATCAGGGCGAGGGCGCGAATTCCGTTGCCGTCGATCAGGCTGGAAATGCCTACATCACGGGACAAAACTTTGGCGGGGACTTTCCGGTAACATCCGGCGCCTACGATACGACATTCAACGGCTCGAATGACGTGATTGTCACGGTGCTTAACCCGGCCGCAACGGGTTATCTTTTTTCGACATATTTAGGAGGCGGAGGTAATGACACCGCCTACGACATTGCGCTTGACCCATCGGGCAATGTCTATGTCACCGGTTCGACGACCAATAACGCGACGCCGCTTCCGACAACGCCGGAGGCCCTTCAGACATTTCATGGAGGCGGAACTGATGCTTTTGTCGCGAAGTTCGGGGATTTTTCGATCGCCGGGCGTGTTATCGACGCCAGCGGGGCACCGCTCGCAAATGTGATGGTCGCCCTCAGCGGACAGGTCGCCGCTAATGTCCTGACCGGTGCAGACGGCCGTTTCGGCTTTACCAACACCGTGCCGGGCGAACCACATTCTGTCACCGCGACGCGAACGGGATACTCGATGAACCCGTCGGTTTTCAACATCACGTCGCTGGCAAACAATCGGGAACTTGTTTTCGTGGGTACCGTCGGGTCACCGTCCGGCGGTGCGGGCGGAACGCTATTGTTCCAAAACCTCACATACAACCGAAGTGAAAATGGCAATTCCCTTTCCGTTACGGTTAGCCGAACGGGAATAATTTCCTCGGCAAGCCCGGTTACGGTCGACTACTCGACGGCCGACGGTTCAGCCCGCTCAGGGTCCGACTTTCAGGCAACTGCGGGCACATTGACATTCGGACCGTTTGAAACCGCCAAGACGATCACCGTGCCGCTGGTCAACGATAACGTCCTCGAACCGCGTGAGACATTCTCGATAACGATCAGCAATGCGACAAATAATGCCGATATCGAACCGGGACGGGACTCAGCGGCCATATCGCTCCTCGACGACGACATCGGAAACGGCAGCCTTCTGATCAGCGAATTTCGCGAACGCGGAAGGCTCGGGGCAAATGACGAATACGTCAAGTTATTTAATCCCAATGATTTTGACATTACAATCAACACCGCAGACGGCTCGGCCGGCTTCGCGGTTGTCCGTACCTCTGGCACTGCGGTTTCACCGATATTGACCATTCCCAATTTGGTAACTATCAGGGCTCGGGGACATTATTTGCTCACCAACAACAACCCGGCCGGCGGATTTAGCCTGATTGATTTTCCGACCGGCATCGGAACCCTGACCACCGTTGGCGACCAGACGTTTTCCGCTGACATTCCGGATAATTCAGGGATAGCAATTTTGAAGACGGCTGACCAGCTTGGTTTTACTCCGCCAAATGTCGTCGATGCAGTCGGATTTGGCAATTCGCAGTGGACCGAAGGCCGCGGATTGACGCCGGTAAATGCCGGGAATTACGAATCGTGCTTTGTTCGGCGCATCGGGCAGGGTGTTATTCAGGACAGCGGCGACAATTTGAGCGATTTCCAACTACTGGACAATCGCTCCAGGTCCTTTACCGCGCAGGATGCCACCAAGGTCTATTCGACTCTCGGAGTACCCGCTCCCGAGACCTCCGAGAGCCTGCGTCTGATGAAGCAGAACGAGGTGGCGATCACGGAGGCCGGGACCGAATCGTTCGATCCGGTTCCGATCCCAAATGGGATCGCCGGCGCGTTGACGATCTATCGACGGATAACGAATCTGACCGACATACCGCTTACCGCATTACGGTTGCGGGCTATCGAATTCCCGACGCCCGGGAGCTCGAGTCAGCGGCGGACATCATCCCGTCCGGACTTTCGGCTTATTAGTTCAAGCGATGCTGGCGAAATTCTCGGGCTGACGCTCGAGGGGGAACGTCTGCAGCCAAATGGCGGCGGACTCAACAGCATTTTGACGGTCCATTCGGTCAGCGCCAATTCGCCCCTACTCCCGGGCGAAAGCGTTATTGTCGCTGTCAAATTTGGAGTAATGAGATGGGGCCGGCACCCGTTTGTCGCTGCGGTCGAGGCCGATTAGGATATAGATCGAAATAACGAAGTAAACTTAAGGAGAGACCAAATGTCAGCATTGGAACCAATAGCGGGGATCGACCTCGCACGATATGCCGAGCTTTGTGCCAAGATGGCCAACTGCGGCGGCGATTTGGAAATATGTGCACAGATCGCGGCCGAAAACGGCGTGGACCGAGCAACCTGGGAGGCGGCAATGAACGGTTGGAATGCTCGAATGTACGATCCGAAATACGCAGCGGAGGTCGCCCTCGCCTACATGCCGCTCTACCAGGAGGCACTCGCAAAGTTCGGCGGCCCGCCGGCGACCGCGACGATGGACGAATACCTGGAGATGCTCGCCATGATCAACACCGACCTTCGCGGCGACATCAAACGCCCCGTTCCATTCGAACCGATGTATGAGCGATTCGGCATCGACGCCCCAAAATGGAGTCAGATATCCACAGCTTGGGTCGAGAAGCTCGGAAAGGATCCGCAGCTAGGCAAGGAATTCGGTGACCGGTTCGTCGCCCGCATCAAAGAACTGGACGACGCATACCTGCGTCAAGGCGGAGCTTGATCCCGATTTACCCGCCGATCATCGACCTTGCGCGCTCGACGGCCTGATCCAGAGTGGTCACAACGCCGTCGAGCTGCAGTTGATATACCTTGTCGAGTATCTCGCGGAATCGCGGCGACGGCGTCATCCCAAGCCCGATCAGGTGGCGGCCCATTAATATCGGATCCGGAGCTTTCCTTTCAATGTCGAGCGCCTTTACCTTTTCGATGAACCACTCCTGAGCGGCCGAGTCAAACCACTTTTCCTTTGGCAGCCATTCAGGATTGCGGCCAAGGCTGTCGGCTTTGGCAACACGATAGAGCAAGTCGGGCTCGACCTTTCGCGCAAGCCGTCGAAATGCTCCGTCACCTACCGGATTTTTCGATTTATAATATTCGCCGGGCTTCAGGTGATAACGGACGAGTTGTACGATCTGATCCCGCACGTCGAAACCATCGAGAGTATGTACACCGAGACGATCGAGGAATGTCAGCGTAGGCTCGACCCCTGCTTCGTCGTGGCCGCGTGACCGCGTCCGGCCGTCGATGAACTCGGTGGTCGGCGGTTTGCCGAGGTCGTGGCACAACGCTCCCAGCATTACGGCGACCTGACGCGGACGGTCGAGCCCGTCGATAAGCTTTCGGGCCTCGTCGACAACCATCATCGTGTGTACATCGACGTCGCCTTCGGGATGCCAGTCAGGCTCCTGCGGCACGCCGACCAGCGACTCGAGCTCCGGAAAAAGCTGCCGAACGACTCCGAGATCGTAAAGCAATCGGATTCCGATTGACGGCCGGGCCGCGCGCAGGAGCAGCTTCTCTAGTTCGCCCCATATCCGCTCTTTCGGCAGATCCGTGACGTCGATACTTTTGCAGACCTCGGCGGTCTCGGCGTCGAGTTTGAACTCGAATCTTGCCGCAAACTGAGCGGCTCGCAAAACGCGCAGCGAATCCTCGCCAAACGTCTCACGTGAGACCATTTTCAGCAAACCGCGGCCGATGTCGCCGCTGCCGTCGAAAGGATCGACGATCTCGCCCGTTATCGCGTCCTTTAATATCGCGTTTATCGTAAAATCACGCCGCGAACACGCCTCATGAAACGACATCTCAGGGTCGCCCTCAACGACGAAACCACGATGGCCATCTGATACTTTACGTTCACGCCTAGGTATCGAAACATCCAGATCGTCCCCGATCTTATAGACGGCAAACGCCTCGCCGACAACATTTACCAAGCCAAAAGTGTCGATTATCTCCCGCAATTTCAATGGCTTAACGCCATACACCTCAACATCCCAATCCTTAGGCCGGATGCCCATTATCTCGTCGCGCACGCAACCGCCGACGAGCATTGCCCTGCCGCCGTTCGATCGGACAGATTCAGCCAATTTCGCTACTTTTTCTGGGATTTCGCTCATCGGAAAGAAAATCCATTGTGCAACAGATCCGATGGCGAATCAAAAGGCGTCCGATCACCCCTCGTCGGATTTGTTAATCGGGATCACGTGAACCGACGCATCGCGAACCTCCGCGAGAAACCGGTTGATCACAGAACCGCGCCAAAAAATGTCCCAGCGTGTGCGGGCCGACTGGCCAAAGATGACATGCGTAATGCCATTATGGCGGGCGTAGCCAAGCAAGGCGTCGGCCACATTCCGTGCCTTGAGGCAAACAACCTTAGCACCGAGCGTTTCCGCGAACTTTATGTTTTCCTGCAATGCGGCGTAGGTTTCCGGCGCGATGCGGCCCGGCTCTTCGTCGGGCGTCTCGACATAAACGGCCGCCCAATCTTCCGTCGCAAGCCTTCCGGCGATTCGAGCACCGGCGCGTAGGATCTTTTTTGCACTTCCTCGCGAAGCCATACACACCATGACCTTTTCGGGTATCACGGCATGATCCAATCCTTCGCGTTCGCGATATTCGGTGTCCTGTATCGATTGCTGCTGGGCGACATGGCGGAGAGCGAGTTCCCGTAAAGTCGCGAGATTTCCCTTGCGGAAGAAATTATTCAGTGCTTGTTCGATCTTCTCGACCGAGTAGATCTTTCCCTGACGCAATCGCGTCCGCAAGGTGTCGATCGAGATATCGACGTCGATCACTTCATCTGCATTCTTAAAAAAGCAGTCCGGCACCGTCTCCCGCACCTGAACGCCCGTTGTCGATGTAACAACGTCGTTAAGCGATTCGATATGCTGGATATTGACCGCCGTTATGACCGAAATGCCGTGTTCGAGCAGTTCGATCACATCCTGATAACGCTTTTCGTTCTTGGCGCCTTCGATGTTAGTGTGTGCGAGTTCGTCGACAATCGCCACGGCCGGCTTCCGAGCGATCACGGCGTCGAGATCCATTTCATCGAAAGTGTTTCCGCGATACTCGATCCGCTTCGGCGGAATGATCTCAAGATCTTTTATCTGTTCTTCCGTTTCTACGCGTCCATGAGTCTCGACCACCGCAACAACGACGTCGATTCCCTGCTCTTTCAGCTGATGCGCGTCTGCGAGCATTCTGTACGTCTTACCGACACCGGCCGCCGCACCGATATAAACACGCAGCTTTGCCCGCTCGCTCTCTTGAAGCATCTCAAGCAATGATTCCGGCGACGGCCGGCCATCGCGGTTCGGCATTTCAGTTATTTCTGTATCAACAAACACTTTTAGATCATTTTACAGCAGGTAAACGCAGATCGACTCAGATTCATTTTTCATCCTATCTGATTTCATCTGCTTCATCCAGCGTCAAATTCTTCCTCCTCAAAACTCCTTACGATCAAGAGCAAGATTCAACAAAAGCACATTTACACGGGCCTCACCAAAGAATCCGAACTCGCGTCCCTGGGTATATTTTTTCACCAGATCACCGACCTGTGTCGGCGTCATTCCGCGTTCCTTTGCGACACGCGGGATCTGAAACTCGGCCGCTGCGGGTGAAATATGCGGATCCAGGCCCGAAGCGCTGGTCGTGACAAGGTCGGCCGGAACCCTAGCGTCCGGGTTTTCTTCGAGCAGCGTCTTTGTGTCTTCACCGATACGGTCGATCAGCTTTTGGCTCGTCGGCCCGAGGTTCGAGCCGCTTGACGCTCCGGCGTCATAGCCGTTACCGGCTGCCGACGGACGCGAATGAAAGTAGTTTGCTGAAGTAAAGGTCTGGCCGATCAATTCCGAGCCGACGACCTTGCCGTCCTTTTCGATCAGCGACCCGTTCGCCTGATGCGGGAACAATGCCTGCCCAACGCCCCAAACCGCGAGCGGATACAGGATGCCGAGCGAAACGGTAAAAACTAAGATCATTAGTACTGATGTAATTAGGTCTTTCATATTTTTGTTTTGGGTCCCGCCCGCAGGCGGGACTCTGAACGTTACGCCAATCCTAGCGCCGTAATAATAACGTCGATCAATTTGATACCAATAAACGGTGCCACAATGCCGCCGAGTCCGTAGATCAACAGATTACGCTGCAGCAGCTTCGACGCTGACATTGGTCGATACTTAACTCCTTTCAGGGCCAACGGTATCAGCACGACGATCACCAACGCGTTGAAAATAACGGCCGAAAGGATAGCCGATTGCGGCGTCTTGAGGCCCATTATGTTCAAGGCATTGAGCACCGGAAAGGTCGCGGCGAACATCGCCGGAATGATCGCGAAGTACTTCGCCACGTCATTTGCGATCGAAAACGTCGTCAAGGCTCCACGCGTCATCAGCAATTGCTTGCCGATCTCGACGACCTCGATCAGTTTGGTCGGGTCGCTGTCGAGATCGACCATATTGCCCGCTTCCTTCGCGGCCTGGGTGCCGGTATTCATCGCGACGCCGACATCTGCCTGAGCGAGTGCCGGAGCATCGTTTGTGCCGTCGCCGGTCATCGCGACGAGTTTTCCTTCGGCTTGCTCGCGTTTGATCAGCGCCATTTTGTCTTCCGGCGTTGCCTCGGCGAGAAAATCATCGACCCCGGCTTCATTTGCGATCGATGCCGCAGTCAAAGGATTGTCTCCGGTGATCATCACCGTCTTGATGCCCATTTGACGAAGCTGATTAAACCGCTCACGCATTCCGCCCTTGACGATATCTTTAAGATAAATAACGCCGAGCGGTTTGTAATTGTCTGCCACGACCAGAGGGGTCCCGCCCTCGCGGGCAATGCGCTCGACAACCTCACGAAGTTCCGTTGGCGATTGCTGCCCACCGCTTGCAACGTATTTCTCGATCGCATCGACCGCACCCTTGCGGATCTGTCGACCGTCAAAATTGACGCCGGACATTCGCGTTTGCGCCGTAAACGCTATAAATTCGGCCTGACCTCCGCCGAGCTCGTGGATCTCGCGGCCGCGAAGTCCGTACTTCTCCTTTGCATAGACAATGATCGACCGCCCCTCAGGAGTTTCGTCTGCAAGCGACGAAAGCTGTGCCGCGTCGGCAAATTCCTCAGCGTTGACGCCTTTCAGTGGAATAAACTCGCTAGCCTGGCGGTTTCCCAGAGTGATCGTGCCCGTTTTATCGAGCAGGAGGGTATTCACATCGCCCGCCGCCTCGACCGCACGTCCGCTCATCGCGAGTACGTTGTGCTGGATCAAACGGTCCATTCCCGCAATACCGATCGCCGAGAGCAATCCGCCGATCGTCGTCGGGATCAAGCAAACCAGCAGCGAGATCAAAACAAAGATCGTCTGAGGAGCGTTCGAATAGATCGCAAACGGCTGCAATGTAACGACCGCGAGTAAGAATACGATCGTTAATCCGGCGAGCAGGATATTCAATGCGATCTCATTCGGCGTCTTCTGCCGCGACGCACCTTCGACCAGCGAGATCATACGGTCGATAAACGTCTCGCCCGGATTTGACGTGATCTTTACCTTGATCCAATCCGAAAGCACACGAGTGCCTCCCGTAACCGCTGATCGGTCGCCGCCCGATTCACGTATCACCGGCGCCGATTCGCCCGTTATGGCCGATTCGTCGACCGACGCGACGCCCTCGACGATCTCGCCGTCGCCGGGAATAAACTCGCCCGCTACTACGTAGACGATGTCGCCTTTTCTTAGATCCGGTGCCGCAACACTCCGCTGCGTGCCGTCGGCCTCGATCAACGTCGCCGTCGTTTCCGTCCGCGACTTGCGGAGCGTATCGGCCTGTGCTTTACCGCGGCCTTCGGCCATCGCCTCGGCGAAGTTTGCAAATAGCACCGTGAACCACAGCCAAAGCGTGATCTGAAGCTCAAACCCGAACGAGCTTTCAGCCGTCGGCGATATTAGACTTGCGATCATCCGCAGCGTTAGAAAAGTCGCTCCGACCTCCACGACAAACATCACCGGATTTTTCAGCATCTTCCGTGGATCGAGCTTAGTGAAAGCACCGGCGATCGCCTGCCGAATAATGTTCTTGTCCCAAATAGAAATTGCGTTTTTCATTAGTTTGCACCACAGAGACACAGAGCTCACTGAGTTTTTATTGAATAAATGTAAATCACCACTTTCTCACTTTCCTCTGTGTTCTCTGTGACTCTGTGGTGAATTTCCTTCGTTAAAAAGTCTGCCCGTTGACCATCTGGAAATGCTCGAGTATCGGCGACAAACTCAGTGCCGGAAAGAACGTCAGGGCACCAACGATGATCACAATGCTCACAAGCAACACGCTGAACATAACGGTGTTGACGGGAAACGTCCCCACACTCGGCGGTATCATTTTCTTTCCCGCGAGGTTTCCGGCTATCGCAAGCATCGGGATGATCATGAGAAACCTGCCAACCAGCATCGCCGCACCCAGCGTCGAGTTGTACCAGAGTGTGTTTGCATTGAGCCCCGCAAATGCCGAGCCGTTATTACCCGTTCCCGAGGTAAACGCGTAGATGATCTCAGAAAGCCCGTGAGCACCAGAATTATTTAGCGATGTCAGCCCAAATTCGGTCGAAACGGACGAGATCGCCGCCAGGCCTAGAATTATCAGCGGGAATATCAGGATATACAGCATTCCCATCTGAATGTCGTAAGCCTCTATCTTTTTGCCTAGATACTCAGGCGTTCGCCCGACCATCAGTCCGGCGATGAATACTGTCAGGATGATCATCACAAGAATGCCGTACATTCCGGCTCCGACGCCGCCAAAGATCACTTCGCCGAGCATAATATTGATCATCGGCACGAGCCCGCCGATAGGCGTAAAGCTGTCATGCATCGAGTTGACCGCACCGCACGAAGCGTCGGTCGTCACGGTCGCAAACAACGCCGAATTCGCCACACCGAAGCGCACTTCCTTACCCTCAAAATTCCCGCCGACGACCTGTTGATCGACCGTCGTCGGATACAGCGGATTGCCTCGCGATTCGGCCCAGTACAAGGCACTGACACCTGCGATAAACAAGATCGCCATCGCCCCGAACACCGCCCAGCCATGCCCCTGCGATCTGACCATTCGGCCCAGCGTGTATGTAAATCCCGCAGGTATCAGAAAGATGAGCAGCATCTGAATGAAATTCGAGAATGGTGTCGGATTTTCATACGGATGTGCCGAGTTGGCGTTAAAAAAGCCGCCGCCGTTCGTCCCGAGCATTTTGATCGCAAGCTGCGACGCGACCGGGCCCTGAGCGATTGTCTGCGTGTCGACAACGAGGTCTTCCTGTACGGTTTCGCCCTTGTCGTCTTTTACGACTGCCCCATCGGCGTCCTTTTTATCGACCTTTATCGTTCGCACATCGCTAAGCTGAGCAGTATCGTAAGGTTTGAAATTCTGAACGACGCCCTGCGACACAAAAAAGATCGCCGCGATGAACGAAAGCGGCAGAAGCACGTAGAGCGTTCCGCGAGTCAGATCGACCCAAAAATTGCCGAGCTTATCGGTCTCAAATCGAGCGATACCGCGGATAAACACCGCCGCCAGGGCCATTCCGACCGCCGCCGACGCAAAATTCTGCACAGCGAGCCCGGCCATCTGCGTTAAATAGCTCATCGTCGATTCACCGCCGTAACCTTGCCAATTGGTATTAGTGACAAAGGAAACGGCCGTGTTAAACGATGAATGTTCCGACGGGCCGGCAAACCCCTGCGGATTGAGCGGCAAAAAGAACTGCAGCCGCTGGACCGCATAGAGTGCGAGCGAAGATACGAGACTGAACACCAGCATCGCGATGCCGTACTGTTTCCAGTTCATCTCAACCGCCGGATCGACGCGCGTGATCCAATAGATAAACCGCTCGATCGGCTTGAGCAAAAAGTCGAGAAATGTCTTCCCGCCGTTATAGACCTGGACCAAAAACAAGCCCATCGGCTTGGTCAGCAGTGCGATCACGGCGAGAAAAGCAAGTATTTGTAATATTCCGTTGAGTGTCATGGCCTTAGAATTTCTCAGGGCGCAAAAGCGCGTAAACCAAATAGATCATCAGAATGACCGCACACGCGGCCGCGAGTATTGATTCCCAACTCATTCGCTTTTCGCTCCTTTGCGCAGCCAACCATATGCCGCGACATAGCCGAGGGCTATTAAGAAGAATCCGATGATTCCCGCTAAAAATATCAGGTCAAGCATGTCGATCACCTCTTAATTAAAGTTGTAGCCGAACTCAAACAGAAAGTAATGGTTTCCCTTCACCGCCTGGTCATTCCCTATCGAATACGAAAAATACGTAGTAACCCTTGGGTGCGGCTTGTAAATAACTCCCGGTGTGAAATATCCGGCGGAATGCCGTCCCGTGATCCAGTCCGCCGCGATCGAGAACTTGCTGTTCACAGTTTGTTCGATCCCAAACTGGCCTCCGGCACGAACCGCTTTCGACGCGAACACATTTTTGCTTGCCACATATCCGCCTGCCGTCAGCCGCGTCTTATTTATAGTCTTGCTGACCGCGAGATAGGTATAGGCACCGGCGTTGTAGCTTCGATTCCGAACCGGAAAATAGAAATTGGTCCCGGCGATCAATGCCGTGTCCTTTTTCTTGTTCTCGTAAAACTTCCATTTAACCGTCGGGACGAGCGTCGTCGAATCGTCGCCCGGCTGAACATTGCCGGTCACATTCAAACCAAGCTCGACGTTGCCGCCGACGCCGACCACCACTCTCGGCACAAAACTTGAAAACCGTCGAACGGCCGTCTGATCATTGAATTTGAATGCAGCATCCAGCTCCACATAAACCTTCCCGTAGCCGAGTACATCGGTCGTCGGCACATTAAATATTGTCTGCTGAGCGCTGACAAAAATGGCTGATCCTAAAAGGATCGCAACAATAATTAGTAAGCTCTTCATTTTCTTTTTTCTATCTCGTCCAAAAATATTGAACCGACGAGTATCATCGGAATTGCTGCAATGAGCAACACCGTGCCCACACTGTCAAAAGCCGTGTCGTGAGGCACTATCGCATGCAGGATCACGCAAATGAGCCCAATAAAAAGTGCCGATATTCCTCCGAATATGCCAAAGGAAGCGGCGATCGAGCAGAAAAGCGGGCTCAATATTGTGCGTCTCAGTTGGCCTTTTGACTTACTTGTGTGCACGCTGGAATTTTCCCTGCTAATATTGGTGTTCATAATGCCTCCGTCAAGTTCGGAATTGACCTGACATTTTGAGAATATCGACCGTGGGATAAGTTTTGACTAAGACTTATATAAAATGTTCGTAAAGATTTAGTTACCGACATTGTCACGGCCTTTTGCGTCTGTCTTTATAAAATCGTTATACTTTCGCTACGGACTATTTATTTTTTAACGAAAAGGTAAGATTGTTCGGAAAAGCTTGTAAAGCAGCTGGACAGAAGGGCGCGGCCGTTTGGATGGTCGTGCCTTAATTGCGTTCTATGAGTTCTATTAACGGCAGTTCGAAGGGCGGATTTCGAAATTGGTTAATGCACGGTGCCCGGCAGCCTGACGCTGCTTTTACTGCAAAGGCACATCATCCGAAACATGCCTGGTGGCAGGTGATGTGTTTGACCGGTGTCGATTATTTTTCGACTCTGGGTTATCAGCCGGGCATCGCGTTTGCAGCCGCGGGCGTTCTTTCGCCGATCGC
>CALDGX010000106.1 GCA_937941715.1 uncultured Chloracidobacterium sp.
AATCGACATCACATTGGTAGAATTCGCGAAAACGGCCTTTGGCAGGGCGATCGGCGCGCCAAACCGGTTGTATCTGATATCTCTTGAAAAACTTTGGCAGGTCGTTCTTATTATTTGCCACAACGCGAGCGAGCGGAACGGTCAGGTCATAACGCAAAGCAAGATCCGACAGGTCGCTTTCTTTTGAGGCGTTTTCAAGATCCAACTTTTCGCCGCGTTTGAGGATCTTAAAAACAAGCTGATTGCCTTCTTCACCGTATTTACCCATCAGGGTCTCGAGATTTTCGACGGCGGGCGTTTCGAGCGGTTCAAACCCGTATGATTCGTAAACTTCCTTGATAATGCCGATGACGTAGTTGCGTTTGCGCACGTCCGCCGGAAGAAAATCGCGCATGCCTCGGGCAGGGTTGGTACTTGCCATAAAGGATATATTACCGCAGAGAAGCGTAAGTCGACGAGAATCGAAGAAAGTTAATCGGATGCCAGATATACATTCTTAAGATCGACGTAGTTGCGCCACGACCGTTCGAGGTACGCGAGTTCGTCGTCGGTCAGTGCACGCTTTACGCGGGCCGGTGAACCGATGACGAGCGATCCGGGCGGGATCTGCGTGCCGGGTGTTAGCAAACTGCCGGCGCCGACAAGAGAGTTGGCTCCGACCCGAACGCCGTCCATCAGAATCGCCCCCATACCGATCAGGCAACCGCGTTCGACGTGACAACCGTGCAAGGTGACGCGATGGCCGACCGTCACTTCATCCTCGACGATCGTGCAATGGGTCTTGGAACTGACGTGGATCATCGTCATATCCTGTATGTTCGTACGGGCGCCGATGCGGATGTAATTTACGTCGCCGCGGATCACTGATCCATACCAAACGCTCGAATCTTCGCCGATCTCGACGTCGCCGATGATGATGGCGTCGTCCGTAATGAACGTCGAATCGTGGATCTTTGGTCGGGTATTAATGAATGGCCGTATCATTTTTCTATCGTGCGAGTTTGCGCCTTATCATACCGAACGCCTGTTCCAGTTCCTTTACACGCAACAGTTTGGCGACTATCACAAACGTAATGCCGCCCAGGGCAATGGGTACCAATGCCTCGATCAAATGATGTGCGAGCGTTGCCGAACCGAGCCTTACGTGAAGCAAATAATAACTTGCGTAACACGCCGCCGACATAACGACTGACGCGGCGGAGATCCGTAAAAACGACGTTGCGACCTCGCGGCCGTTCAGCCGCTTGATCTTCCGCCGCATGAACCAGACCAGTGCGACAAAGTTGATCAGGGCGACGCAAGAGGTCGCAAGGGCGACGCCGACATGGCCGTAACCGTGCGGGGTAGCCGCCGTAACGCCGTATTGCGAGAGCCATTCGCGAAAAAAGTAACTCCCGAGAGCGTTAACGCCGATCGAGGCAACGCCGATGATCATCGGCGTTTTAGCGTCGTTCATCGCGTAAAACGCGGGCGATAGTACCTTGATCGCGGCATAGCCGGCCAGGCCGACTGAGTATCCCGCGAGGGCAAACGCCGTCATCGTGGTTGCGGTCGCATCAAACTTACCATGCTCATAGATAAGCCGAACGATCGGTTCGCCCAGTACGATAAGTCCGCAGGCGGCAGGGATCGTCATCAGAAAGACGAGATTCATCGACTGTGACAGCGTGTCGCGAAAATCCTTCGTCCGGCCCTCACTTGCGAGCCGGGACAGCACAGGGATCGCCGCCGTGCCGATCGCGACGCCGAAAAGCCCGATCGGAAACTGCATCAGCCTAAATGAATAACTCAGCCAGCCCTGAGCCCCGTCGATGCCCGAGACGAAATACGTGTTGATGAGAACGTTGATCTGGACGGCCGACGTACCAAGGATCGCGGGCGTCATCAGGGCCATTACGCGTTTGAGGCCTTCGTCCGTAAAACTTAATATCGGCAAAAAGCGAAAACCGACCTTGTACAGCGACGGGATCTGCATCAAAAATTGTGACGCTCCGCCGATCAACGTGCCGATCGCCATGCCGATGATCGCCCATTGAGCTGCGGCCCCGGGAACGGCGTCCTTGTCAGTCGAGCTGAACCATCCACCTCCGCTGAGCCAGTACGCGAGCCCGAGGCCGAATATTATCGAGACGATGTTAAAGACCGTCGAGGCCGATGACGGGATCCCGAACACGCCCTTGGTATTGAGTACGCCCATCGCGACCGCTGCCAAAGCGACGAGCAAAATGAACGGGAACATTATCTGTGTCAGCGTAGTCGCAAGCGCCGCCTTTTCCGGCGAAAACCCATCAGCCACGAGGTCGACGAATTGCCGTGAAAAAATTACGCCGACGATGCAGATCACGCTCATGATGACCGCGAGGGCGTTAATGACGAGGCCGGCCAGGTGCCAGGCTTCCTTTTCACTCTTGTTTATCTGATAGTCGGTGAAAACCTTGACGAAAGCCGCCGAAAGGGCTCCCTCAGCGAAAAGGTCGCGAAGCACGTTGGGAATGCGAAAGGCAACAACGTAGGCATCGTAGAGAAACCCGGCGCCGAAGAAATAGGCAAAGATCTGCTCGCGGATCAGACCAAGAATGCGCGAGAACATCACTGCTATCGACACGATGCCGGCTGATCGGGCAACGCTGGTTTGTCTTGTGGCAGGGACAGGCACGTCTTCGTTCGCAACGTCGTCAGCCGCTTCCGGTTCGGCTAGTGATTCCGGCGATTCGGCGTTGGATTGGTCCTCGATGATCTCATTCATTGGTCAGGAAGGGATTATCGCACGCAGAGGCAAAATACGAAAGGAAACCGGCGGTTTAGAGCCGCCAAAAGGCGCGTCAGTGCTCGGTCGGTCGTACCCAATGCAGACCAAGCGAAATTTCTATCGAGTCATTGTTCGGAAGGGCTATTGACGCTGGTTGGGATAACTGATCCGCGTCCTCGCGATCCGGCTGTCGAGAGACGTCGGCGAGTACGCGATCGGTGCCGGGCCGCCAAATTGATTTTGGACGAGCGAGACAAAGCTATTTTGAAATGCACGGAAACGGGCCACGGCTCCGCGTTGGTTAAAGATCACAAATAGAAACTTGCCATTTCGGGTATTCAGTTCGCCGGCCAGCGTGCTGGCACCGCCGTCGGTGTTGGGCAGCGTTCCGGTCTTGCCGATGACGCTGCCGGTAGCAAAGTCCGAGTCGAATCGGTTCTCAAGCGTGCCTTTATCGATGCCTGCGACCGGCATAATATCGGCGAACGTCATTTTGTATCGGGCCAGATCGTCCTTCAATACCCTGAGCAGACGCATCATCGCGTTGGGCGTGACGCGGTTGTAGCCGAGCCCGCTCGAGGTCTGGAGCGAAAACTCGACCGGCTGGATGCCTGCATTTAGTTGAACGATCCGAGCCACAGCGTACGCTCCGCCGAGCATATCACCGAGGCGCTCGGCCAAAAAATTGTTCGAATAGCAGAGCGTGACCTTTAGGATCTCGCGCATCGGTGCCGATTCGTGCGTGAACAGCAGGCTCAGGCTGCTTGGGATCGGTTGGACATAAAATGCGCCGGTAAACGTTACTCCGGGCGAGCCCTGAACCTCGCCGAAACGGCCTGAGTTCGAAAGGTAATTCAGCCAAACACGCGTGGCCGCGGCCGAACGCTTATTCGCGTCCATGGTCGCGAACATCGTCTCTGCCGACTTGAGCGACGAGCCAGAATAGTTCATCGCAAAATTATCGGTTGCGATCAGATCGCCGTTAATCGTGCGAATACCGAGCCGGTTAAGTTCGTATGCAATTGCGACCGCGTGTTCAAAACCGAACATCGGATCACGGCCCGAAACATAGAGATTGCCGTTGAGCGTTCCTGTCGAGCGGTCGAACGACCCGTCGGTATAGACGCTGGTCATAAAACGGAAATCAGGGCCGAAGGTCTTGAGAACGGCGTACGCCGTGGCGATCTTGACGTTTGACGCCGGATTAAATGCCGCAGTCGAGTTGTTTTCGACCACGACGTTTCCGTCCATCGATTCGATAAGGATGCCTGAATATCCCGGTACTGACACTTCGGCGAGTGCCGGGAATTTGGTGCGCATTCCGCCCGAAACCGGCGTCGAACTCCCGGTTCGCTGGACGAAGGGCGTTGCGGTCGGAACCGGTACCGGGTCGCGATAGATCTTGATGTCCTGAAGCAGCGGCGGCGTCTGTCCATTGCCCGAAAGGGCGGCCGAAAGCAGCACGATCAGCAGACTAAAATGCCATTTTAACTGTCTCAGGTGTCTTTTCATTGATTACTTTTAGATATTATCAGCGGCGGTTATTGCCAGGCAGGTTGACCCAAATCTCATGATACCACACTTTTGACGAACCATTGACACGACATTTGCCCGCTCGAATACGGCTGTCGTTATGATTCAGGAAAGCGGCCGAATGGATGCAGTAAAAAAACCCGCTTATACATACCATCCAGATTCGTTATACAACAAAATCGAGAGAATTGGAACGTTTTTTTTGGAGTGTGAGAGTCGGTTATTGCAGCTGCTGCAGCTCGGCGACATCGTCAAATCGCCGCATTGGCACGCGGATCAGAGACTCGTTCTTGAGGTACGAACATAGTTCCGTAAAGCTCATCGGGGCGGCGAAAAAGTAGCCCTGGCCGTACTCGCAGCCAAGCGACCGAAGCGTCTTAAGCTGAGTTTCGGTCTCGATCCCCTCGGCGACGACCTGCAGGTCAAGGGTTTTTGCCAGCGATACGATCGCACGAACTATCTCGTCGTTTCCACCCTTGTCGTTGATCATATTGACGAACGATCGATCGATCTTGAGCGTGGTGATCGGGAGTTTCATCAGGTAGCTTAGGTTTGAGTATCCCGTTCCGAAATCATCGATATTGATGTCTATACCCGAATCGCGCATCTGTTTGAGCATCTCGATCGCCCGTGCCTGGTGTTCGACAAACACGCTTTCCGTTATCTCGAATTTCAGAAGGTGAGGTGAGAAGGAATTTTCTTCGAGTATGCGCTCGATATTACGAACAAGCGAGACCTGGGCAAACTGTTTGCACGAGAGATTGACGCTTAGTTTCGGCTTCTGGCCGTCCGGCATCGCGTCCTGGATTGTACGGATCTCGCGGCACGAGATCTGAAGAACGTATTCGCAGAGACGATCGATCATACCGATCTCCTCTGCGACGGGGATGAACTTGGTCGGCGAAATGTTGCCAAGTTCCGGGTGATTCCAACGGGCAAGCGATTCAAAACCTTCGATCATGTCGGTTTCAAGCGAGTAGATCGGCTGATAGACGACAGACAACTCGGAACGTTCGATCGCACGCCGCAGGTCGGTCTCGATCCGCAGCGTCTCGCGTGCGGCCTTGAACATTTTTTCGTCAAAAACTTCGTGGCGGGCCTTACCGGCTCGTTTGGCCTGATACATCGCGGTATCGGCGTCACGCATGATGTCCTCGGATGTTTGGTGACCGGATGAAGCGTGAAGAATGCCGATGCTGGCGGAACTGTAAACCTCGTTGCCGTTCAATTCAAATGGGATCCCAAATTTTGCCTGGATCCGTTCCGCGATACGCGTGACCTCTTCGTCAATGTGAGTGCCCTCGACCAGGATGGTGAATTCGTCACCGCCGAGGCGGGCGACGAGGTCCGACGGCCTGAGACACTCGCGGAGCCTTTCGGAAATACCCATCAGCAGCATATCGCCCGCGAGATGCCCAAGACTGTCATTTACGTACTTAAAACGGTCGAGGTCGATAAAGAGAATGCTGACCTTATAGTCGGGCGACAACTTGCGCCGCTCTAGGGCAGATGTCAGGCGAGCCATGAACAGCGGGCGGTTTGGCAGGCCGGTCAGGGCGTCGTGGGTCGCCTCGTGCTGCAGTTTCTCTTCGGCAACCTTTTTGTGGGTGATGTCCTGGATCTGAAAGATCAATCTTTGATGCTCAACATTCCCATCGCCGGCGGCAGAGACACTCCACGATGCCCACACTACGTCGCCGTTCTTGTGAAAATAACGGTGTTCCAACTGACAGCTCGCGATCTTACCGGAGATCAGTTCGTGCAGTTTGACGAGCGTCGGGCCGAGGTCGTCCGGAACGATCATCGACTGAAAGTCTCTCTCCAAAAACTCCTCCTCCGAAAAACCGAGTATCTCGGTCAGGGCCCGGTTGACCTTAAGCCAGGTTCCGGTCGAACTGACGAGAGCTATGCCGATCGGGGCATAGTTGAACGCACTTCGAAATCGCTCTTCGGACTCGCGCAGGGCGTCAGACTGAGCCTCCATCACCTTGGCATACTGTTCCGCCTGTTCCGCCTGTTGGATCGAGATCTCGACGTTCTTCATATACATCCTGTAGGAAAGGTATACAAAGACCATCACCGGAAATGTAGCGAAGATAATACCGACGCCGATCGTGTCGGCGAGCTGGATCAGGATGCCCGCACCGGCCGCTCCCACAAAGTACGAGAAAAACGTCCAAACGTACTTCGATTTCCAGGTTTCCCAGACCGGCAGGCCGCTCTTCAATGCGTCATAGACCGTCGCTATCGCCGTATTCGCGACAAATTGGGCCAGGGCAATGATCGAAAGCGCGATCACAAAATTCGCGCGATTGTCCGTGTGCCCGTGAAAGATCTCGTCCTGATATAGCGAGAGGTAATTTAGAGTGACTACAACAAACGATGTCGAGATGGCCATCGTCGCGGCGTTGAAAAAGACGGTTAGTTTCTTATTGCAAAATCGCCATGAGGAGCAAAATGCCTCAAGAGCGGCGAGAATTATCGCAAATTCGCCGCCGTAAAGCAGCAATGTCAGAAAGATGAAAGTGTCCGAGACGGCAATGTGCGATTTGAATCGTGGGATAGGGATCGTGATCCGCGATCCCAGCACGATCGTCAGAATGACCAGCAGCAGCAAGTAAGCGTCGACCTTTGAGACCGGCATAGTCACGCCCGCCGCGGCGAGGCAGACCCCACCGGCGAAAATGACGATCGAAATGTACCAGGCTGTTAGTCTCTTGCTGTTCATTAATTGGGGGTCGTGCAAAGACGGATGCGGCCGTTGGCAGGTGGACAACAAACGAGGAAAACCAATGATCTGCGGGTTGCGGGAGGCACGTTGTGAAATGCCGCACTAAAAGGCAAAAGCCGGGCCCGTCATTCGAGCCCAGCTTATTATGCCTTAATTAAACATTGTTGTCCACTGTTATTTTTAGACGAACAGCGTGACACATTTGTCAGTAGCGCGGTATCCGGCCTTCTGAAAGCTCTTGTGAGCTCCGGCAAAATCGACGTTGCTGAGCAAGCAGATATGTTCTGCACGGCTGAGCAACTCGAGCGTCAAGGCCGCGAGACATTTTGAGCCGATCCCGTTCCCACGAAACTCGGGTGCGACCCAGACACCTTCGAGATAGATGACATCGGACGTCTCGGCAATAATATCTGCCTTGAAAGCCAGTTTGCCATCGATCTTGACGCTGAATACACGTCCCATTTCGATGCGGCGCAGGACACGCTTGAGGAAACCCTCGCGATCCCGAGCCATCGGATCGACTCCGCATTCGATGAACGCGACCTCAGCCTGGGCTTCGGCGAGTTCAACGAGGTCGGCAGCGTCAGCTGTCTCGACGTTCCATTCGCATTTTTGGACGGCGAACGGAAATGCAGTCTCAAAGAGGAGTTCTTCACAGCGTAGCCGCGGGGCGGCGGCTGTCGTTGTGTATCTGCTCCAGAATCGTTCGGCAGCGTCGCCGGACGACATTATCAAGTGGATCGGCCGGGCCGAGGTGCGGGCGGTGAATGCCAGTGCCTCGATGGCCTTTTCAGTACGGGCCTCGAACAGTGTCGAGTGTCCGATGAGTGCGACTCCCTCAAGTCTTCCTGCTTCATTCCTGTAACCGTAGAATGTTCCCCGGTTGAGTTCGGTATCGAAACCGTTGTCGTGAATGAAACTCGTCATAACGACCGTGTGTACCGGGCGTTCCGCGAGGAACGCTAACGTCTCGGTTCGCGATGATTCGTCGAGCATAAAGACCCGCGAGAGGTCGGGCACGATGCCCAAGCTCCTTGTGTGCGGTACCGCGACTGTCGCAGTGCTCATTTGTAATTGGCGTATCATTTTGGTTCTCCGTATTTTGATCGTGTAATTGTTTCGGTTAGTTGCGACTACATCGAGGGCGTTGGATCGCCAAGTAATACGCTGTCACCTATTAATACACCATCTCCTACGAGAACACCGTCGCCGACGAGCACGCCGTCACCGACCAAAACTCCATCGCCGACGAGCACGCCGTCACCGACCAAAACGCCGTCGCCGACGAGCACGCCGTCACCGACCAGAACACCGTCGCCGACGAGCACGCCGTCACCGACCAGAACACCGTCGCCGACCAGAACACCGTACGACAACCAGATCGAACCGGCACCGAGGGCACCGCCGTTACTCGTCGTAACGTTGCGGTTCACGCCAAGCCCTGCGGTATAGAACGTTCCCGTGTTGAGCGTAAAGTTGCCGTTTGAGAACTGAATACCATCACTGATGATGTTCTCACGCTTGTATGCGGCCTGGAATTTTGAAACAAGATCTGCACCGGTAAGGATCGTGTGGCTGCCGGTGATCATCTGAGCCCACTGGAAAGTATTGCCGCCGATCGTTGTCGAGGTCGTCGGCATGGTCCAGCCGGCCGGGACGGTTGAAGAACCCTTCGCAGCCGTCTGGAAGTCAATATCCGTGCGAAGCGAACGGGCCAGCCGTACCGCTCCCTCGATATTCAACGCACCCGCACCCTGTTCGAAGGTATTGGCGCCTGAGATCGGGCGAGCCGAATATTGCATGATCATCTTGATCATTCCCGGCGTGAGATTCGGGTTGACCTGCAGCAGGAGTGCCGCCGCACCAGCCACGACCGGAGCCGACATCGACGTGCCGCTCATATACATCATCGAATCGTTGTCATTTGTGGCGTCGAGCGACAATGACGGGTTGAGCAATGCCATTCGATTGCTCGGGGCCTTGTACGAAACAAGGCGGTTGCCGGGAGCGACGATGTCCGGCTTGATGTTGTTGTCAAATACCTTCCAGCCGGTCGAAGTGGTAAGGAAACTGCGTGTCGGGCCGCGCGAACTGAAGCTCGAGATCGTATCGTCAGCTGTCGTCGCGGTTCCCATCGAATTCGTCGATCCGACGGTCAGTGCATACGGGCTGATGCCGGGCGAGTGAATACGGCCATAGGTCTTGGCACCTGCCGCCGTCTTGCCGAGGTTTCCGGCGGCCACGACAACGACGATGCCTGCCTGGACCAACTCCTTGACCTTGACGCAGATCGGATCGTTGCGATACGAATCGACCGCCGTCGTGCCGAGACTGAGGTTTGCCACCTTGATGTTGTATTGAACGCGATTCTGAAGGATCCAGTTCAGTCCGTTGAGGAGCCAGGACGAACTGCCTTCACCGAGATCATTGAGCACCTTAACGCTGACGATCTTGGAGTTTCTCGCGACGCCGCGGTACGCACCGCTTTGCTTGTTGGAATCACCGGCTGCGAGCCCGGCAACGTGCGAACCGTGGCCGTAGCCATCGGTGGTCGCCGTAATGGTTCCGCTGGTAAAGTTGACATTGGCGACCAAGCGCGACGTTCCGCCGCTAGCCTTGTAACCGTTGTGGTTTGAGGCAACGCCCGAATCGACAATAGCGATACCGATATCGGAACCGTCAAGATTGTAAGCGGCACGGCCGTTGAGTGCCGGCTGCGAGCGGACGATATCCGCACCGATCGACTCTTCGACATGGCCCGTCACCGTTGTCGGGCGATCGGGCGAAATGAAGTTGATGAGGCCGCTCTTTGACAGCGATTCGAGAGCTGAGAGCGGCAGATTGACGACGATCGTCTCGGTATTGCCGATTCGGTCGGTCACACGGGCCTCGCCGGACTTGAGCAATGAGCGAAGTGCGGCGTTGTCGGCGTCCTTTGCCTGGATGATGACGTCGACGCGGGTCTTGCCGGTCGGGTCGTTTGCCATCATTTCGCGAAGTTCCGATGAGATGTTGTCGCCGGCATAACCGTCGCCGCTGACGAAGCCGGGCTCGGTGTTTAATGCCTGGCCCGAAATAATGATGCCCTCGAGAGCGATCGCCTGAAATACACCGGCAAACGCTTCGGACCGCTCGATCTTTTCATCGTAGCTGACGCGGGTCGATCCGCCGATGATGGCCAGTTTGCCTGAGGTGATCGCTCCGAGCAACTGCTCACCGACCGCCTGTGACTCGAGAAGGTTTGCGATCTCGTTAACGTAAAGGACGGTTTGCTTGCCCGACGCGGTAACCTCGTTGATGATCGTTCCGATCAGGTCTGTGACCTCCGCGTCTGACTTGGCGTTTGAATACAACGCCGCAACCTCAAGTTTGACGACAGAAACGCCCTTAATATTGTCAGGAACGTTCCCGGCGGCAATGCGGCGGGCAACCTGCTCAACAACGGCATCCTGATTCTCACCCGTATTATCAACGATAACCGGTTGGCGAAGTCCACCTTCAGCTAACACTTTGACGAGACGCGAAGTCTCGTTTTCAAAGTTCAGGTTCTCTCGCAGTCTTCCGTTACGGCCAAGCTGCGTAAGATCGGTGGTAAATTTCGCTGTCGCCGATGCATTGTTGACCGTTTGCGGCGTAAGTGCGGCAAATGCCGGCACCGCGTTGGTCACCAGGATCGACAACATAAGCATCAGCGAAATCGCCGTCCTTATGGTCAATGTATTGGTCTTAGACAAACTCATCATTTTGCTCCTCAAAAACTCGTGTCCTTTTTCTCGAACACAAAAGAAATATGGCAATCGTCGCCGCCCTTTAATATCAATGCGTGTGCCACAGCCCTAAATGCTGTCAATTCAACAGTTAACGTATTTGGGTATTTTCCGTTCGGTCATTTTGGCTTTCAAGTTGACCGAATTGTAGTGTCAATCTGACCGATGAACGATAAAAAAATGGGAGCCAAAAGGCCCCCATTTTCAGATCCGGTGAAGGTGATGGAAGATCAGACAAAGAGCGTTATGCATTCCCCCGTCCGTGAAAATCCGGCCTTCTCGTAACTGCGGTGGGCCGCATCGAAATCGACATTGCTGAGCAGACAGATATTGGCGACGCGGCCAAGCAGCTCGATCGACAGTTTGCCGAGGCAACGCGACCCGACGCCCTGACCGCGATGGTCCGGATGGACATAGATGCCCTCGAGATAGATCGTCTCGTCCGTTTCGGCAATGATATCGGCCTTAAAGATCAGTTTTTCGTCTTGGTAGACCGAGAAGACGCGGCCTTGTTCGATCCTGCGAGCGACCCGATTCAAAAAGCCGGCACGGTCACGCTGCATCGGATCGACACCGCATTCGATAAATGCGATCTCAGCCTGAGCTGCGGCGACCTGTTCGAGCTGGGCCATATCGGCGTTGTCGATATGAAATTCACACACCGGCACTGCCATCGGTAACCGCGCCTCAAATAACGCTTCGACACAAGTCAGGCGTGGTTCCGAAGTCCCGCCGGTAAAATATTGATGAAATCGTTCGGCATCGCTGCCATTCGACATTATCAAATGGATCGGTGTGGAACTTCGACGGGCCGCGATCGCCAGTGCGGTAAGTGCGTCGTCGGTTCGGGCCTCGACAAGCGTCGAGTGTCCGATCAGGGCGATACCCTCAAGTTCGCCGGCATCGTTGCGGTAACCGAAAAACTCGCCGCGATTCAACTCGCTGACCAAGCCGTTGTCGAGGATGAAGCTCGTCATCACAACGGTTTGGACTGGCCTGACTGCCAAAAACGACAGGGCTTTGATTCGGTCGGTCTCATCCAGGCGGTCGACACGTCCGTTTGCCGGTACTTCAACGAGTCGCCTGATCGAGGCTGAGTTGTCAGTGTGCGGACTAATTTCCGCTATATTCTGCAACATTGTCTTGTCTCCTTACATTTGTCCCTATAATTATGTAATTCAACAATTATTTCATTGCCGCGGTGTTGTCACCGGTGATCTCGACCTTGTTTGCCAGCGATGTTGTCACGTCGCCGACGAGCACTCCGTCTCCAACCAACACTCCGTCGCCGACCAGAACGCCGTCACCGACAAGAACGCCGTCACCGACGAGCACTCCGTCGCCGACCAGAACGCCGGAAGCCATCATAATGGTCCCGCCGCCCATTGCCGTGCCGTTGCTCGTCAGCACGTTCTTGTACATCGTGATGCCGCTTCCAAACCAGGAATTGAGCGACGGGTTGTTATAGTCATCATAGCTGACGCCGTCCTCGAACCAGAAATAGTTGGTGTACGTCCTCTGATACTTATCGGCGAGCGACTGGCCTTTCAGGTACGTGGCGTTGGTGAGAATGCCCTGGGCCCACGGGAATGTAGTGCCGGCGATCGTGCTGGTCGCAGCCGGAAACGTCTGACCGGACTGCAACAGGCTGGTACCCTGAACGTAGAGATTGAAGTCCGTGTCGAACCTATACGTCCGCCCGAGCTTGATCGCTCCGTCGATATTCAACTGTCCGGCTCCCTGCTCCAGCATATTTACGCCATTCAACGGCTGAGCTGAGTATTCGAGGATCATCTTGACCATCGTCGGCGTAAGCTTTGGGTTCATCTGAAAGAGCAATGCGGCCGCACCGGAGACCATCGGCGTTGACATCGAGGTGCCGCTGAGGTACATCACATCGTTGTCCTCCCCTGGCTTGTCCATCCCGGCGGCCATCAACGAGGTATTCATCGTGTACAGCAGAGCGCTGTTACGTGCCTTTGCCGCAACGATCTTGTTGCCCGGGGCGACCATATCCGGCTTAATAACATTGTCATAGTGGCGGCCCGTACCATCGGTATAGTAGCTGCGCGTCGGGCCGTGCGAACTGTACGTCGACATGATGTCGTCGCCGCGGGCATCAGTTCCGAGGGAGTTTGACGCACCGACCGTCAGTACTGACGGGTCGTTGCCGGGCGAGTGGACCTGGCCATAGACCTTCTGGCCGAGAGCGTTACGGCCATTGTTGCCGGCCGCGGCAACTACCAGAATCCCGTAAAGATTGAGTTCCTGCACCTTGCGGCACAGCGGGTCATTAGTCCAGGAGTCGATCGCCGGAACGCCGAGGCTCAGGTTCGCGACTCGAATGTTGTACGTTGTTCGGTTGGCGATGATCCAGTCGAGCGCCGCAAGAAGGCCGGCTGTTGTGCCAACTCCCTGTGCATTCAGCACTTTAAGATTGAGAATCTTGGCTCCCGGAGCGATGCCTTTGTACGCGTTAGTGTCGCGGATCAGGCTGCCGGCGGCGATAGATGCCACGTGTGATCCGTGACCGTAGTCGTCCTCGGTCGATGTGACACCCGAAACAAAGCTTTTGTTTATTGCGATACGAGCACCGCCGTCGTTGAACGCCTTATGTCCCGCATGCATGCCCGAATCTAAAATCGCGATGCCGACACCGGCACCGTCCAAAGTGTAGGCTGAAGTGCGGCCAAAGCCGGCTGCCTGCGAGCGCATCGCGGTCGCGCCGGTCGTCGTTTCGATGTGGCCGAGCGGCTGGATCTTTCGATTGGGCGAAACATAGTTGATAGTTCCGCTCAGGGCTAGCTGCTCAATGGTCGAAAGCGGCAGGTTGACAACGATCGTGTCCGATCTGCCGATCCGGCCGGTGACCTTCGCGTTACCATCCGAGAGGATGCTTCGCAGTGCCGGAGCATCGACATCCTTTGCCTGCACGATAGCCTCGACACGCGAATTTCCCGACGGGTCGTCGGCCATCATCTGACGAAGGTCTGCCGAGACGCTGTCACCGCGGAAGGGAATGTCGTCGCGGGTGCGGCGGGGAGCGGCGTCGGCCGTGGTCGTCGCGTTGCCGGTAAGGAACATCGCCTGGAAATATTTAGCGACGTCCGAACGAGCCTCGATATTTTTCTGAAAATCCGCGGCGTTGCTGCCGCCTACGATCGCCAGATCGCCTGAGTTCAAACGTTCGAAGAGCTTTTCGGCAGCTGGCTGGATCGCTAAGATATTTGAGATATTGTCGACGAAAACGACCGTAAAGGCCTGATTTGCCGATGCTTCGTCGAGGACGGCAATTACGGCGTTTGCTGCGTCGGTCTCGCTTTTTGCGTTTGAGAACAATGTCGCCGAATCAAGCTGCAGAACTACCGCGCGCGCGAGTTTGCCGGCAAAGGTTCCTTTTGCGACCCTCAGGGCCAACTGCTCGACTATCGCTGTCTGTGATTCGCTCGTATCGTCAATGATGACCGGCTGACGTACACCGCCTTCGC
>CALDGX010000107.1 GCA_937941715.1 uncultured Chloracidobacterium sp.
ACCTTTCCAAATCCGCACCAGCTATTCTGGTTGTGCCACGTGATCTCGACGTCCTCAGCGGCGATATCCTTCCACCAGCCGGCAAAATCATCCTTTGATATATAATACGCGGTCGGAGCGACCAGGTGGTCAAACACGATATTATGCTGCTCCCGCCAGCCGAATGTGCCGAGATGGTTGAGATAGTCGTTGTAGAAGAGCTTGTTCGCGATCGGCTTTGACGCGGCGTTGAGCGGACGATAAATGAGCTTTGTCGTCAGAAATAAGCCGAGTGTCGGCAGTTTTGATAATTGGTAGAGCAGCGGCTGGCTGATCTGCGATGTAAAGCCGGTCCGTATCGGATCGACATAATTTGTTATCCACTCGTTGTTTTCGGCGCCGTAGATCCAGGCGGAGATGTGACCGTCCTTTTTCACCTTTCCGGCGAGCGAGATAAATGCGCTCTTCGGGTCAGGCGTATGATGAAGCACGCCGACACTGAACGCGTAATCAAAGGCCCTCTTGAGCGGCAGTTTGAAGATGTCGCATTGGATTATATGCGCATTCGGCAGGTCACGCGTGAGGGCGAAAGCTGATTCGACCCCGTCGCCGAGGTCGATGCCGACGACCTCCTTGGCACCCCAGGTCGCGGCCAGTTTAGTGTGGCGGCCCTTGCCGCAGCCGCCTTCGAGGACGATCTTGTCCTTAAAGAATTCAGGCTTGACCGGCTGCAGCCAGCCCAGGAATTGTTCGTTGTATTTCGGGTCTTCCTGTGTGAAGTTGGTCCACTGCCACCCAAAATTCTCTGCCGTCGCGGCCTTGTCCTCCTCGATCTTCGCCAGATCGACAAAGCGCGGCACACCCCGCACGACCTTGTACTCGCGGTCGCATTTTTTGCAGGTCAACACCGCGTCGATGATCTCCTTTTCCTCGTACTTACTCGCGTAAGCCAGCAAAATATCACCGCCGCAGGTCGGGCAGGCCAATAGGTCTAAAAGTTTTTCTTTCATCAAAAGTAAATAAAACGCGGCACTTTACAGATCGATCGGATCCGGCACTAGGTGCTGATCTGATTCGTCGGCGCTATCCGCGTTCTATTGCTCGCCTAAAATCCTCGTACTCGGCGAACGGGAACGGCTGCCGCCAGTTGAATTCAAATTCGTCCGTTTCGCGGGCTTCGTACAGCTGGTCGAATGTAACTGCAAACGCTGCGCAGACATCGGCGGATCTGCCGCGATGCGTAAATACCAATTCACACTCGCTCAAATCGCGAGTTTCGGTCGGATACTGAAAGATCTCAACAGTCAACTCGTCGCCGACGCGGGTAAACCGGAGATCAAACTCCTCAGGGTCACGGTTCCATTTAAGCAGATATTCACCGTCCGCCCCGTTTCGATCCGCCAAACGGGTCAAAATGAGCATCAATTCAGGCAATGCCGACGCGTGCGGGGCATGCGCGGTAGTCGTGTGAAACTCGCTCACACCGTCATCGAATCCGACCGACATCCATCCGCATTGCGGGCTGTTAAAACTGACCTCTAGTTTCCCCGACATAAGTAGATTATGGTAACTTTATGTCGAAAGTTCCACAACTTTGGGCACAGGACATTGGGGGAGAAAATATGAGAACTCGCACTTTCGCATTGATCACGATGATTTTGCTGTCGGCCGCATTTGTAAGTGCACAACCGAGCGGGAAAAAGCCGGTAGCTGCCGCCGGCACGAATCAAGCGACTTCTGACTTTGAATTTGAAGTTACGATCACGCCCATGGGATTGGCGGGGGTCACTGTCCGAAAGCGATCCGGTATGGGTCTTTTCACGCCGGCAATGCTGAGTGGTCTTGCTGATCAGTCTGCAAAAAACTCGTTGAGCCGGACCTTTGTGATTAGGCCGGATAAGGCCGCAAAAATGGAGTATGTCATTGCGGCGATCAATGCACTTCGCTCGTCCTCAAAAACGGATGTGCGGATCGAGATCGACACGGATCTCAATGTATCAGTTCCGAAAAAACCAGATCCCAACGCGATCCCGAGGCCTAATCCCCTCTTTCTTCTCGTCAACATTGACGAGAGATCCAACATCTCGCTTAACGGGGAGAAAGAAGGCATTTTTCCGGATACCGCAAAGGTCGAGCAGCACTTGAACCAAATATTTCAGGATCGTGCGAAAAACGGGATATCTGACACGGCCGTTGTCATCAGCCTGGCAAAAGGTATGACGTTTGCGAACCTCGTCGATATCGCACGTGCGATCAAGCGAGGCGGTTCTGACGCCGTCAGCCTGCAGGTCGATGAGTCAGGGACGGTGCTTGAGATGGAAATTATTAAACCATGAAGCAGTACCATGATCTGCTAAAACATATCCTCGACACCGGCGTAAACCACCAGGACCGCACCGGCACGGGCACGATATCGTCTTTCGGCTATCAGACGCGGTTCGATCTTCGGGCAGGATTTCCGATCGTCACGACAAAACGCGTGCCGTTTCGCTGGGTTGCCGAGGAGCTGTTTTGGTTCCTGAGCGGCTCGACCAATGAGAGGGACCTAGATGCGCGTGGCGTAGATATCTGGGCTGAGTGGGCCACCGACGAACAGACAGCCCGATTTGGGCGAAAGGACCATGATCTCGGCCCGGTGTACGGTTATCTGTGGCGTTCATTTGGAGGCGAGTATCCGCAAATGAACGGCGTCGACCAGATCGCACGGCTGATACGCGAGATCGAGACAAACCCGAATTCACGGCGTTTGCTCGTAAGCGGCTGGGATCCGCGCGTATGCGACGACGTCGCCCTGCCGCCATGCCATACGCTGTTTCAGTTCAAGGTCGAGAGCGGCACCACGCTGCATTGCCAGCTGTATCAGCGCAGTGCCGACGCCTTTCTCGGTGTACCGTTCAATATCAGCAGCTACGCCCTGCTCACGCATCTCGTGGCACATGTCTGCGGGCTCGAGGCCGGCGATTTCGTCCATACCTTCGGCGACCTGCACATATACTCAAATCATCTCGAACAGGTCGACGAGCTCCTATCACGCGAGCCGCTAGAACTCCCGAAACTCGAGATCGTCGGAGCTGAGTCTTTTAGAGGCCTGGAGGGCCTGCTCAATTTTAAGTTTGAGAATTTAATGCTGCATAACTACCAGTCTTACGGCAAGATCGCCGCACCGGTCGCGGTGTAGTTATTTCTTTACGATCGAATACTCGATACGACGGTTTCTGAACTTGCCGTCGACCGTGTCATTGGTCGTGATCGGCCTGGCCGCTCCGTAACCGCGTGTCTGAAGAGTCGAGTCGGCAACGCCAAATTTCACCAGAGCCGCTTTGACGGCGTTCGCCCGTGCCTCGGACAGCGTCTGGTTGGACGCCGGCTGGCCGACGTTGTCGGTATGGCCGCCAACCTCGAGTACGATACCCTGCGGCAGCTTTTTGATGAAGTTGGCTCCCTTTTGCAGAGCAGCAAGGCGGACCGGCGGAATGTCTGATTTTCCGCTTTCAAAATTAATGATCAAAATATTGAGTGCCTTGACCAGATCCTCGGCGGTAAACGGATCCGGCAGGGCGTCGAGGGCCGAGTTGTAACAGCGTTCGGCCTTATCGTCCTCGCCAAAGCGAATATTGCCGCAATCGTCCGTCGATTTGGCGGCGATCGCGGTACAGCCCGCGTCGAGCGGCGGCTTTTTCTCGCCGTCGGTCCCGGTCACACGCCGGACCGGACAGTCAAAATTGGGATGGACTATTTTGATCTCGCGATCGCCGGCCCTGAGGTTTTGCAGTCGCCGCGAACCGCTCTCGTCCGTTACGCCGATCGGCACACCGTCGACGAGGATAGTGCTGCCGATCGGGGCGTTATTGATGGTCACCTCAAAGCTCGCGTCGCGAGAGATCAAAAAATAAACGACCGCCAGCACGACGACCATAAAGAAAAATACGGCGCCCAATGCCGCGGCGATCCAGGCCCAGGTCGGTATTCCGCCCTTGGTACTTTCTTCCTGCTCCTTTTTGGCTGCTTGTTCAGCCGGCGTCGGCGGCAGATTCTGGTATTTGGCCCGCTCGGCATCAGGCAGCTGAAAGTACGGCGTCGTCTTGTCGTAGCTCTGTCCGCTGCCAAAATCATCGGGCCTCGTGCCGAGATCGGCGGCATTCACATTGATGTTCGGTTCGGTCATTCCCCATTCGGGGGTCGATGGAGGCTTGCTGCCCGGATAGAATGTCTTTTCGAGGTCCGAACCGCCGGTATCGATCGGCTTGATGTTGGTTACGGTCTTGCCCCACTCGTCATCGGCGGGCTGTTTGGGGAAATTGTAGTTGGTCTTGTCCCAATCGGACTGCGGCGCATCGTCTTCGGGCAGACGGATATTCGGCGTCGTCTTAGAAAAGTCGTCCGGCGGAGGTGGCGGCGGAAATTTGTTATCTTCGCTCACGGATATTCAGTTCCCGGGCCTTGGCACAAGATCATCGAAACAATGTGAGTTTAGCACAACCTAAAAAATTGGTGCGAATTTACTTGATGTTGGGCGGTTGGGCCGTCTTGGTGCGGATCGTCACGCCCTCCTCGCCGATCAGCAGCAGTTTGCGGGCGTCGTAGGTCGAGGTGTTGGCCGGAACATAGGATAGCAGATAACGGTTGCGGCGAAGTTCGTCGCAGATCGCCTTGGCAGCCGCCTGAGCCTCGTCGAACGAGAACGTACGGCCGCCCGTCGCCTCTGTCAACTGTTGGATTATGGCCGTCGGCTTGGGCTGGTCGCGGCGGTACGCTCCGCCGGTTCGGTCCGGTATCTGCAGGGCGTAAACCGTTATGTTCTGGTTCTGAAGTTCGCCCATTATCTTGTCAAAAGTCGTCTTGCTTCCGCGGTCGAGCCCGTCGCCGATGATGACTACCGCCGTCTTTCGTGTGCCGGGCATCAATGGGAGCAGCACTTCGTTGACCGACGAGCTGAGTGCGTCAAACAGATACGGATTACCCTTTTTGCGAAAAGTCGCAAATGACGCCTCCATCTTTTTGGCGTCGTCCGTCCACTCCTGTATGATCTCGGCTTTTTCGTCAAAAGCGATCGTAAACAGCTGGTCGCCCTCAAATATCTCGTAGGCAAACTCCATCGCCGCTTTTTTCAGCGACTCGATGGAGGTCGGCAGCGTCTGCGAATTGTCGACCAGCAGTACGATCTTGGCCGGCGACGGGTCAAAGCTGAAATTCTTGATCTTCTGCTCGATCCCGTTCTCGTACAGATACAGATCCTCGACCTTGATCGGATCCGGCTTGCCGTCCGTCCGGACCGCCGTGACCGACAAGATCGATCCCTCGAGATCAGCCCCTTTCACATTACGGCGCGACTGCGCACCGGCAAGCGCCGTTGTTATCAGCATCAGGCCGGCGATCGCGGCAATATATCGGAGCGGTCTTGTCATTCAGTGCCAGACTTGGCCGGCGTTTCCTTCACGGTCGAACTGCTTTCGGTCGTGGACTTGGATGCCGTATCGCCGCCAGAGGTTGATTCGGCGGCCGAACTTTTTGTCGGCGATTCACCGCCGATGGCTTTTTTGCCTGCGTAATCGGTCACATACCAACCCGCACCTTTGAACTGAAAACCTGAAAGCGACCATTGCTTTTCGAGACGGCCGTGACATTTTTCACAGGTTGTCAACGGTTCGTCGGAAACACTTTGTCGCTTTTCGAAATGTGCTCCGCACTGCTGACATTTGTATTCGTAAATTGGCATAACAATTTCTCTTTATATTCCCACTCAAATAATCATTATTATAACCAAAATCTAAAAGCTTTCGCGCATCGAATAGTGTTTGGAGGTTGAGAAAACTCAATTATGAACAAATTTTTATTTACCATATTCGCAATATTTTCCGCTACCTTTGTGCTCGCGGCGTCCGCCTCTGCCCAGACGAACAAACTGCCGGCACTGCAGACCGTCCCGAACGTCGATCTCAGCCGATACGTCGGAAAGTGGTACGAGATCGCCAAATATCCCAACCGATTTCAGAAACAGTGCGTCGCCAATACGACCGCGACCTATGCCATGAAGGCCGGAGGCCGGCTCGAAGTGGTCAATGAGTGCGTCAAAAAGGACGGCACCGGCGAGCGTGCGGTCGGTGAGGCAAAGATCGCCGACAAAAAGACCAATGCCAAGCTGAAGGTCAGGTTTGCTCCGGGCGCGCTTTCGTTCCTGCCGTTCGTATGGGGCAACTACTGGATCATCGATCTTGATAAGGATTACGGCTATGTGGCTATCGGCGAACCCAAGCGCGAGTATTTCTGGATCCTGGCTCGCAAGCCGGTGCTTGACGACGCCGTTTACCAGGACATCGTCCGCCGTGCCGAAGCAATGGGCTTCAGCCCGGCCAAGATCGAAAGATCCCCTCAGAACGCCGAGGTCCTGAAGGGATCCGTATTGATCAAGTAGCGGCCGGACGCGATCATTCGCCGTGCTCGGCGAGAAAGCGTTCGGCATCGATCGCCGCCATACAGCCGGTTCCGGCGGCGGTGATCGCTTGTCTGTAATAAGCGTCCTGGGCGTCGCCGCAAGCGAACACGCCCGGGACGTTCGTTTTCATCGTCTTGCCTTCAGTTATCAGGTACCCGACATCGTCCATATCAAGGACGCCCTTGAACAGTTCGGTGTTCGGCTTGTGCCCGATGGCGATAAATACGCCTTCGGTCGGATAGATGCTTTCCTCTCCGGTCTGATTGTTGTAGATACGTACGCTCTGCACACCGGCCTCTTTCGTTCCGTTTATCTCGCGGATCTCGGTGTTCCACATTATCTCGATCTTGTCGTGATTGAGGACCCGGTTCTGCATGATCTGTGATGCTCGGAACTCACCGCGTCGATGGATGAGCGTCACGCTCGACGCAAACTTTGTCAGAAACAGCGCCTCTTCCATCGCCGTGTCGCCGCCGCCGACGACCACGATCGGTCTGTCACGGAAAAAGAATCCGTCACAGGTCGCACACGCCGAAACACCATTGCCGCCAAGACCCTCGGGAACAGGCTCTTCGCCGGGAACACCGAGCCACTTGGCCGATGCACCGGTCGAGACGATCAGGGTTTCGGCCTCGATGATCGAAAGCACCTCCTCGCTGTCGCTGCTCTCCTTGGCGTACAGTTTGAACGGCCGCTCCGACAGATCGACACGGTCGATCCAGACGTTTTCGATCTTGGTGCCGAACCGCAATGCCTGTTCGCGAAATTCGTCCATCAGGATCGGCCCCATTATGCCCTTTGAAAACCCGGGATAATTTTCAACGTCGGTCGTTATCGTCAGTTGGCCGCCCGGCTGCGGGCCGTCAATGACAAGCGGGTCGAGCTGCGCACGGGAAGCGTAAATTGCCGCGGTTAGTCCGGCCGGGCCGGAACCTAGTATGACTACCTTATGTTTTTGATGCGTTGCCGCCATATAATTATTCGGACCAAATATCGTCGTTTCTACCAAAAATCGAACCGTTCTCTGATTATACCGACCGAACGTCGACTTAGTCCAAAATCCGCGTATTCCTGACCAACTCCGCGACCGCAAACTGCCCTGTTGTTTTGGTTATGCGATTTTGATTTTCGTGTTAAACTATTCCCACTTCGGGTTTTGACCGCGAAAAATTAGGCTGAATTAGGACCTCTATGCCGTCGCAGTACGAGGAAAAGCGATTTGCCCTGAGATTGGCGTTGCGATTGCCGATCGTGGTATCAGGTCGCGCCGATGACGGTGCGACGTGGAGCGAACCGACGGAAACTGACGACATTTCTACGCTGGGAGCACTGTTTCAGCTCAATCAATCGATCAACCAGGGCGACAGCCTTTACATTCGTTCGCATCGGCCTGACGGCGTCCCTGTCGAGGTCAAGGCGACCGCGGCCCGCGTCCTGCCCGCTAATTACGGCACGTCGCGCGTCGGTGTCGCCATCGACGAGCCGAAGGACAGCTGGCTGCGCCTATTTGTCGCCTGGATCGCGGATGATAACGTGATCGAGGGGATCGACGAGTAAATACCCGCTGAATATTCCGGATCTGCCTGTTTTACAATATATGTCTAATTACGAGAGCATCACCGTCGAAAAACGCGGCCCCGTAGCCGTGCTTACAATTAACCGTCCCGACAAACTCAACGCACTTAACCGCAGCGTCCATGCCGAGGGCGTCGCCGCTCTTGACGATCTGCGGACGGACGACAGCGTCCGTGTGCTGGTCATCACCGGTGCCGGCCCGAAATCATTTATCGCCGGAGCGGACATCAGCGAGTTTGAGGGCCAGACGCCCGTCACCCAACGCGACCTCTTTCACGAGCGGACTTTCTTTAATACGATCGACGCCTTTCCCAAACCCGTGATCGCGATGATCAACGGCTTTTGCCTCGGCGGCGGGAACGAGCTTGCACTTGCCTGCGACATCCGTATCTGCAGTGAAAATGCACGGTTTTCGCAGCCCGAGATCAATCTCGGGATCATGCCCGGCGGTGGCGGTACCCAGCGGCTCACTCGTCTTATTGGCGAAGGCCGTGCGATGGAACTGATCTTGTCCGGCGATATGATCGATGCCGAAACGGCCAATCGTTTCGGTCTGGTCAATCACGTTTTTCCGGCGGACGAACTCGAGGCCAAAACAATGGACTTTGCCGCACGGATCGCCGACAAAGCGCCGATCGCACTGCAGCTGTGCAAAGAAGCCGTGAAATTTGCTTCGCGATCAAATCTGGACGAGGGCCTCAGACGCGAGGTCGATCTGTTCGCCATTTGTTTTTCGACGGAGGACAAGCAGGAGGGTGTTTCCGCATTCCTAGAAAAGCGAAAGCCCGCCTTTAAGGGTAAGTGACCGCCGAAAACTTGACGCTGTTGGCGAATTTCGATACATTCATAGTTCGCCGAAAATTAGCTCGGCGTTGAAATATCGGGGACGTAGCTCAGCTGGGAGAGCGCTGCAATGGCATTGCAGAGGTCAGGGGTTCGATCCCCCTCGTCTCCACCATCATCTTTCGGAAACAAAGGCCAACTTAACTGTTGGCCTTTTTTCTTTTGCCGCCGGCCCTATTGCGGCAAACATTTTGTTGGAGAAAGTCGTTAGACTTCAGGTATCCTAAGTGGAACGCAAGTTATGACGCCCGAACGCTGGAGCCAGATCGAAGAGATCTTCCAAACCGCGCTCGACCTGCCCTCGGTCGAACGGGCGAAATACGTCCGCGATACCTGCGGTGATGATGCCGAACTGCTCAGCGAGGTCGAAAAACTGCTTGCGCAGTTTGAGGAGTCGAGCGATTTTATCGAACAGCCGATCGTCGCCGACAGCGGGATCGGCGTGCTGGCGTCGCTGCTGCATGACGGCGAAGATCCGGTGCTCGGTCGTCAGATAGGTAATTATCGTATCGAACGCGAGGTCGGCCGCGGCGGCATGGGCACGGTTTACGAGGCCGTCAGGGCCGATGGCGAGTTCAGGATGCGGACCGCGCTCAAACTCGTCAAACGCGGAATGGATACCGACTTTATCCTCCGGCGCTTTAAGAATGAACGGCAGATCCTGGCGACTCTCGAACATCCATACATCACACGCCTGATCGACGGCGGTTCGACCGACGATGGCCGGCCGTATTTTGTGATGGAGTATATCGACGGGTCGCCTCTCTATCGTTATTGCGACAACAACCGCTGCGACATCGAAGAGCGGCTGGAACTCTTCGGCAGGATATGCGAGGCGGTCGAGTACGCTCACCAGAAAATGGTCATCCATCGTGACCTGAAACCGTCGAATATCTTCGTCACCGGCGACGGCACGCCCCGGCTGCTCGACTTTGGCATCGCTAAGCTGCTCGACCCTGATCTTGCCCACGACACGCTGCAGCCGACCGCCACGCTCCTGCGGATGATGACCGTCGATTATGCCAGCCCCGAACAGGTCCGCGGTGAGAGGGTGACGTTCGCGTCCGACATTTACAGTCTCGGGGTGATCCTGTACGAACTGCTGACCGGTTATCGGCCGTACGTGATCGCGAGCCGTGCTCCGCATGATGTCGCCAAGGCGATCTGTGACGATGAGCCGTGTCTGCCGAGCGTCGCGGCCCTCGGCCAACGCGATGAACTGGTGGCGGTCAAGGCCGAATCGGGCACTCTGAGCGCCGCTGAGATCGCATTGCGAAGGCGAGAAACGCCTGAGAGCCTGGCCGAGAAGCTTTGCGGAAATCTCGACAACATCATTCTCAAGGCACTTCGCAAAAACCCCGCCGAGCGGTATCCGTCGATCGGCAAGTTTCGCGAAGACCTCGCCCGGCATTTCAGCGGCGGTGTCGTCAGTATCGACTTTCGCTATCCTCAGCTGCGGCGCGAGTCACGGCCGGAGAACAATCTCGGGTCCAAGCTGGTCGCCGTGCTGCCGCTCAGCCTTTTGAACCCGGCCGGAACGGAAAATACCGACGAATCGTACCTGACGCTGGGTCTGGCCGACGCGATCATCACCCGCCTGACGAGCGTCGATAAGCTCATCGTACGGCCGACCAGTTCGATCACGCGATACAACGAACATCTCATCAATCCGTTTCGGGCAGGCATCGAACTCGGAGTCGATTTTGTCCTCGACGGTCGCATCCGCCGGTTCGGCGAGCGGATCCGTGTATCGCTGCAGTTGCTCGACGTTGCCGCCGGTTCGGCGATCTGGGCGGGACAGTTCGATGAGCACCTGACCGATGTGCTGGAACTCGAGGACGCCATCGCCGAACAGGTTGCCGCTGCCTTGATACCGCAACTGACCGGCGAAGATAAACTGCGGCTGGCAAAACGCGGCACTAGTGAACCGCTTGCCTACGAAGCATATCTGCGTGGTCGTTTCTATTGGGGCCAATTCACGTCACAGTCTTTGCCAAAGGCGACCGAGGCTTACCAAAAGGCCATCGAGATCGACCCAAACTATGCGCTTGCTCACGTCGGTATCGCCGATATCTATCTATGGGCCAGCATCTACGGCATTCTGTCGAGCCGCGAGGCGTATGAAATGGCCGAGAGTTCGGCCCGCCGTGCCTTGCAGATCGATCCGAATCTCGGCGAGGCTTATGCCTCGCTCGGACTGATCACGCTGAACAAATTTGAGTACGCCAAAGCCGAAAAGCTCCTGCTGCGATCGATCGATCTTGTGCCGCGATATGCTCTTGTCCACGAGTGGTACTCGGCTATGCTCATCGGCACCGGACGCACCGAACAAGGACTAAAGGAGATACGGCTTGCCGAAGAACTCGACCCGATGTCGCTGCGGACCAAAACGCTCGTCGCCTGGACGACGTACCAGGCCGGCCTGTTCGATGACGCTCTGGCTAAGGCCGAAGAGATCATAAGTCTCGACGAAAATTATCCGCAGGGCCACATTCAGCGGAGTTACGTTCTGTGCGAACTCGGCCGTTTGGACGAGGCTCTCGAGGCCGCCAACCTCGCCAACCGCTTGATGCCCGATACGGCCTTGGCACAATACGCGCTGTGTTTTGCCCTGGCTGCCGCCGGCCGCGTCGATGAAGCCGCCGCGTTGGCGGACGCGATGGAGGAGCGGTCTAAGGCGGAGTTTGTCAAACCGATGTTTCTCGGGCTGGCCAATGTCGCCGCTCGGAGGTTTGACAAGGCTCTTGAGTATTTTGAGATCGCGGTGGATGAGCGCGACCCTTGGCTCGTGTGGCTCGGGACCGACGCTAAATACGCTCCGCTACGGGATGAACCGCGTTTCCTGAGCCTGCTTGAACGCACCCGAAAACGGATCGAAAATGGCCGCGTCGTATCGACCACCGGTGGACACCTGCCCGAATACACGTCGGCGTGGGCCGACGACGGCAAGACAATGACCGCGTCGGAACTGCCAACGCTCGAGTTCAGGCCGAATTTTGCCCGTCGGCACGCCTGGAAGATCGGTTTCGCCGCCGTTGCTTCACTTTTGTTGATCGTCGGCTTCTGGTCAGGCGTCATTACCGTCTCGACGCGGGCCCCGATCCCCGCTTCGTCAGTCCCGCAGGCCAAGCGTTCGATCGCCGTGCTGCCGTTTGAGAACGCGACCGGCGATGCCGCCAATGACTATATCTCAGACGGAATGAGCGAGAGCCTTATCAGCCGGATCTCAGACTTTTCAGATCTTCGGGTCATTTCACGCGGAGCGGCATTCAGTTACCGGTCAAGAAAGTTGGATCCGCAGACCATCGGCCGCGAGTTGGGGGTCGACAGCGTGCTGATCGGCACATTGACGCGGGCGGGCGACCAATTCTCGCTAAAGGCCGAGCTTCTGAATGTCGCCGACGGTAAACGCGAATTTGGCGTGATCATCGAGGATTCGGCCGACAAGATATTGACTCTCCGTGACGAAATGGTCGCCCGCGTCATGGAAAAGCTCAACCTCAACGCCACGCCGAGATCATCCGTTGTTCAAAAGGCCTACACCGAGAACAACGCCGCATTTGAGCTGTACCTAAAGGGCGAGTTCAATCGGCAAAAAGGAACTCCGGCTGGCACACGCGAGGGGATCGAGGATTTTGAAAATGCCCTGAAGATCGACCCGAATTACGCGCTTGCTTATCAGGGCTTGTCACTTGCACTCCGTTCGGCGCCCGCCTACGGATATCTGTCGCCGCAGGAAGCATTCACGCGTGCCCGGGCTGCGGCCGAACGGGCACTTGCACTCGACCCGACGCTAAGCTCGGCGAACGTATCGCTGGCATCGATCAAGGCCACCTTCGATTGGGACTTTCCGGCGGCCGAAGCGGCCTATAAAAAGGCGATCCTGCTCGGGCCGAATAACGCCGAGGCTCACTACTCGTACGGCAACTTTCTGGTCGCCATGGGACGCACTGACGAGGCGATGAATGAGTTTCGGATCGCCCAGCAGCTCGATCCGGTATCGCTTAATATCGCCACTAATATCGGCTGGGCAATGTACATCGCCGGCAGATATGACGAAGCTGCGGCCGCGGTTCGACAGGTCATTCAGCGAGATCCGACATTCGCTCGGGGCTATATGAACCTTGGCGAGATCCTGCAGGAACAGGGCAAATATGACGAAGCGATCGCCCAGTTTCTAAAGGCGAAAGAGTTATCAAACGACCCGCTGACCGAGATGGCCCTGGGCCACGTTTACGCGGTTTCCGGACGGCGTAGCGACGCTCTGCGGATCGCGTCGTCGCTTGAGGAAAGAGTCCGGCTGAAGGAAGTATCGCCATTCCTGCCGGCGGTCGTCCATGCGGGTCTGAACGACAAGGACAAAGCGTTTTACTGGCTCGAACGTGCTTATCAGGAACGCTCGAATTGGCTGACGCTGATAAAAGTGGGCCGCCGACTCAAAACACTGAACGGCGACCCGCGATTTGACGACCTGTTAAAACGCGTCGGTTTTTAGTCGGCGTCTTTCCTGTAACAGGTCTCGCCTTTGACATTTGCCAGACACAGATAATTCTTGCCGTACTCGTCGGTTTTGGTTCGGATCTCGAAGGTCTCACGCTCAAGCGTGTAATTTCTTTCCTTCGTTGCCGCAGCCGAGCAGCTGTTGGTATTTCTCCAAAAGTTCTTGGCTGGGATGAGCGTGATGGTATTACCGTCGAGCTCGTATTTGCCTTGCTTGTCGTTGAAAAGAGCCGTGGTACAGCCATACATCGTCGATTGCAGGTACCCAACAAAGCTAAACTTTCCGTCCGGCCCAAATACGTATTTCTGCGTGTTTCCATTACTGGGCGTGGTCGCGCCCGTTACGGTGTTACGGTCGGCGAGCATCGACATACCGCCGGTGCTCCAAGTGCCGGTTAGGTCTAGTCGGCTTAACTCGCCACCGGTTTGAGCGATCGCCGCCATTGCCGCCGCCCCGATCAAAAAGAGTATTAGTGCTAAGTCTTTATACATAATTGTTTCTCCTAAAGTGAATAGCGGTTCGGGATCACCGCTTGAAATTCAATGTATCGCCCCTCCGGTTCGTGGGGCCTGAGCCGTCATTCGGCCAGCGTCTGTCTGGCCGGCGGCCCATTAGAACCGACGACAGCCAGGATCAACTTTTCACTGTCCGAAGTATTCTCGACCCGGAGCCGCCATCGGCCGCCGGTGACGGGACGGTTGTAAAACAACGTCCGAAATGTCATTCCGGCGAGTGGGGAGCGGGCTGCGTCACGACGGACGATCGCACCGCTTTCGTCAATGAGGGATGCCGTTATCGACGGATCGGCCATAAATGTGACGGCGAGATTTGCAGCCGCCGCGACAGTCAGATCGAGGTCGCGAGTCTCATGCGCCGCCAGTACCGCATCGACCGAGGCGTTTCCGGGCAACGCCGCGGCAGTCGAAACGTTGGCGAAGAGTCCTGCGTACGGATCTCGTTCGGTGTACTCAAAAGCGGCTCCGTTCAGCTTCCAGCGATCTATGTCCGAAGGATCGTTCTTGACCGAGAGCGGATATTTGCGGTCGGGCCCGGTAACAAGATGCGGCTTTACAAAATTGCTGAAGTTTTTGCCATCGACCAGCTGCAAATTCAGGTCGTTGGAATCACCGGTGTCCGAAATGCCATATTTGGCTGACTTGACGGTCACAAATCCGTCATTCCATTCGTAACCGCCGCAGATGACCGGCACAGAATTGCCCGCCAACGCCGAGAATTTCGTGCCGCCTGTATTAACTACGAATTGGTTGAACCGCAACATCGCGTCGTTGGTAAACTCGCTGACCGGCTGGAGTTTTTCCTTGAACCTGTCGAACAGGCCGACAAAAACATCCGCGCATTTCATTCCTCCGTTCGGTGTGCCGAGCATAACGAGGTGCTTGACCTGCGGCCGGGCATCGGGCACGTTCGGCATGAGTTTGTGCATATAGAGCCGGGCGATCAGCCCGCCGGTCGAATGAGCGACCATATCGACGTGCCAGGCGTTCGTTTCTCTCTGGGCATATTTTATGTATCGCGCGAGGCTGTCTGCATTTTCATATACCGACGCTGCGCGATCGCCGGACAGAAACGCGTTGCCCGTCGACAATCGGCCTTCGCCAACGTTCCCGACCGGAAACGCCTTCCATTGATAGCTGTGATTTAACGTCAAGAGGTTCTGATACAGCGGCTCCCAAACCCGATAGTCAGACCACACACCGTGAACAAGGATCAACGGTTTGGGGGCGATATTGACGGGCTTTTCTTTCTCGTCCTTCTTGACGCCGTTCTCCGAAAGCGTGGCTTTCAATCGATGCGTTAAGTGCGGCCGGCCGTCGTCAAACCACGATTGCCCTTCCGAGTCCCAGACATATTCGACCTCTCGTTCCTCGCCCGGATCGAGCCGCAACGAAGATTCGCCTTCCGGCAGCACCTCGTCCGCTCGGGCACCGTTGTATCGATCACCCTTATATGTTTCGGCTAGTTTAAGTTCGGCATATTTTGTCTCAGCGGACAGATTCAGTACCTTTGCCCGGATCTTGATACGGTTGCCGTCAATGGTCCCGATCGATTCCGGTATCTCCTGCCAATTTTCGTAGTCGGGAAATTTTGGGTGCTCGTACCTCAATTCGGTGATCAACAGCTTTTCCGGACACCGGGTGAACCGCCAGGTGACCGTATATATGAATGAGCGAACAGCTCCCTTGCCGTCGTCGCCCCAGATCTTCGTGCCCGACAGGTGGTCGGGATCATTCGGGTCAATCTTCTCGCCCGAGATTGAGAACGATTCACCCTTGAGCGTATACGGTTCGTTGGTCGATCGGTCGTAAGGCTCGTTGTTCTTGGGCTGGCAGTGTCCGCTCCGTCTTACATGCTCTTCGCGCTTGAAGACGCCTTTAGCGTCGGGCATCGCGACATTGAAGCTGTAGTTGCCCTCGAGTTCGTTAACGCTCAGGTTGAACGAACGGGCTGATCCCTCAGCCTGTGCCTGGGTGTGACGGTCGTCGGTTCCCTCGATAATGAACCAGTGCCCGCTCTCACGTGAATTGCATGTGTCGAAGACCTTTTCCTGGCCCCACTGCAGATCCTTGTCCTCGAAATTGACCTTCGAATTGACTAATGTGGATCTGGGGTCGGAACCGTCGACGATCGTCCGAGAGTAGTAGTTATAGTCGCGGGACGTTCGGTGCTGGATACGATCGATGTTCTTGCGGATCCCCGGCTCGTCCGACTCAAACGAGTCCTTGAGCGTCTTTGCAAATGTGACGATGCCGCTCCACCCACCCTTGCATGCGGCCTTTATCTCGCTCTTGACCGGCGTTATGCCCGGACGTGCCGGGCGACGTGATTGAGCTGGCATCTGCAGGCCGGATACAGCAATGCTGAATACAAATATCGACGAAATAAACCGCGTGTAAAAGCTTCGATACATTTGGAACCCTCCGATGTGCGGCGGGTGATCTGATCGCCCCACAATTGAAAAGGCGGAAACCGCGCGTGAAACGTATCAAAAAAGGCGACAGATCGATCTGCCGCCTCCTCTCGAGTCAGATAACTTGAGTCAGATCATTTTCTGACCGAGTCAATGATGGCTTGAGCGGCCTGTTCGGCTATCGCCGAGATCAGATCGTCGCCGTCGGACTTTGCCTTTGCCTTGAATTGCCTGGTCAGCGGCGAGCTGTTGTCAGCGATCGATGTGACCTTGAGATCGAGTGTGATCTCATCCTTCGATTTGACCCGGCCCGCGACAGTTCCCGCCGATACGATCGCGTTGGTCGCCATCTGTCCCGCGATGTTTCCGGCCGTGCTGCCGGTGTGGCCGATGCCGGTCTGGCCCACCACCGGTGCAACCACGCTCATCATCTTTCCAAATCCGAAGCCGCCGCCGCCCTTTTTATGCGACGCGGTCGCCACGATGACAAAATCACAATCTTTCGCTTTTGCCTCGTCAGCCTGGGCGGAGGGCAGTTTCGCCTCGAGCGCGACCAACTCGACATTGGTGCCCTTGAGGTACTCACCCAGCGAGTTTTGTATCGCAGCACTCAGATCGGCGGCCGAGATGCCCTCGCCGACTGCACCCGTTTTGATCCCGGGCAGACCGATCCGTATCGTGCCCGCTTTTTTCGGGCCGACCGGTGCGGCCGTTGCCTTGCCCTGTTCAGAGGCGTTCTTAAGCGTCGAACCGAGGCCGGACTGGGACGGCGATTGCGAGCCGGCCGGCGTGCCGGTGTAATTAGCTCCCGACACGGCGGCGGCCGCGTACATCTGCGACGCGTCCTTGACCTCACGATAGTCAGCGGGAACGTCAAACAGCGAAGCGTCGAGCGTTGCTTTGGACATTTCAACGACCTCCTGGATCATCGAAAAGCTCTCGCGGCCGTTCGCGTCGAAGGACGTCATCTTCTGATAGAGCGGATAGCCGGTTTTGGCGGTTCCGATAGTTTTCGGTACGATCTTGTCGCTGCATCCGCCGGCCTTGCCGCCCTTATAGCTGCGGTACGGGTTGGCCTGGGTGCACGCGAGGCCAAATTCGGCGTCGATCACCCACATATCCATTTCCATCTTGGTCTTGGTCGGGTTACATGCGTCGGGTGACGATTCCGTCTCGATCGTCTGGATGATACGGCGGGCCGTAAAGCCAAACATCTGCTTTCGCTCGCCGGTGTCCTTGAACGTCGTCGTGACGTACATCGTACCGCCCTTCATCATCGCGGGCTGTGCTCCCGATTTGCCGCTGTCCGGTGTGATGTTGCCGGCACCGTCGTCATAGTATGAGACCGTGTAGGTCTTTGTATTCGGATTGATCTGCAGGTCGCGGGCGAGGTCGCACTGGGTGATCGACACCATGGTCCCGCCCATCATCTCGGTGCGCTGGCGCTTGCCCTTTATATACGTCGTATTTTCGGTCGTCTGACCGCTCATCGTTTGCTTCGTCTTGATCTTGACGTCGGCCATCGCGGTCACCGCCATTCCAACTATCGCTGCTATCGTAAGTATTGCCGTTCGTTTCATTTCTTTTCTCCGATCTTGTTTAAGAATGCGTTGCTTATATGAATTCGAGCCGAGCATGTCGATCGGGTACGGCCGATCTGCCCTCAACCCGTAAGGCGAAGTGCACGGCCGGAAAGTATCAATCGTGAAGTTAATTTATTGTCGGAGTAGATCGGAGGGTGCGGCCAGCTTCGTCAGTCGCACCAGACGAGTTCGGCGGCACCGCCGCGGCGTCCCCAGAGGATGGCGCTTTGGCAAAATTCGCGGCCGAGCTCGATGGCGGCATCGAGCGAAATATCCTCAACGAAAAACGATGCTTCGGGCGGCCAATCGCCGGATTCGCTTGTCCCGTAACCGCGCAAATAGCGGTGTCCGGCATGTGTCAAACGCTCGGCGAGGCGGTCCTGGGCCTCAAGATTTACGTACTCCGGGGTCGGTGTCGAGTTTGGATTGTACGCTGTCAGAAAAGCCCAGCTGCCGAGTGAGTTCTCCGCAAGATGGGCCTCGAGTTCCCGATTTTCCCGACCGAGCCGGATGACAAATCGCACATCGCCGTCCTCGACGACGTATATGGCCAGACGATACATTTCAGCGAGATCGGTCATTGACGTACCGCGATATTATAGCCCAAAAAGCCGCGGCCGGCTTGTTTCCAAACCGACCGCGGCACAATTGCGATCACCTGTGTTATTAACCGATAACGCCCGCGTAATTGTTCGCGTATTTCGGCGGCAATGGCGCCTCCAGGAAATTGGCCCAATTCTCCGGCGTCGCGAGTTCCTGGTATCGGGCGGTCATTTCAGGCGTATTGACCTCGAGCATAAAGCGGTCCTCGATCCAAAACTCGATCAGTTGAAACAGTCCGCGTCCGCGATTTGCGGTAAAGCAGCGCCAACCCTCACGCTTTGCGATCGCCTTGATCGATTCTTCGTCGAGCGGCGAATTGATGTTCAGGTGAACCGAGCCGAAAAGCGTCGTCTCGTTGTCGGGGACAAATGTACCCTCAAAATCGTCAGTCACCGTCTCGATCGAAAAACCTTCTTCGTCAGGCACACCGATGCCGGGCACGATCTGAACATGAGCGGGCACAAACTCGACCATCGACCCTTTGCCGTCATCGGCAAATGCTACATAGCCGCCCGGGCTCGGCGGAAACGGCATCGCGTAGCCGCCCCATAGCTCAGCCACAACGTTCGCGACGTGTTCCGGATCATTAACCCCGATTGAAATATGATTGATCATTGCAGTATCTCCCTAGTATGAATTTCGGACCGTTAACGTCCGTCATACCGTAAGGCGGAACCGCATTCGAAAAAGTATCAGGAGTGGTTGGTGAGCTGGCCGTAGAGCCATGCCTTGGCCATTCTCCAATGGCGTTTGACAGTGATGACCGAGACGCCCATCACCTCGGCGGTTTCCTCAAAGGTGAGGCCGCCGAAGTATCTGAGCTCGACGAGTTTGGCCTTGGTCGGGTCGATCTTGGCAAGTTCATTGAGTACGTCGTCGAGCGCGATCAGCTCGGTGCTTTGCTCATCGGCCTTATCGATATCCTCGTTGAGGGTCATGATCTGAAACTCACCACCCCGCTTTTCGGCGTTGTGTTGTCGGGCATAGTCGACCAGAATACGCCGCATCTGGTTGGCCGCAACGCCGATAAAATGGGCTTTGCTCTGCCAATTGACACGCGTAATGTCGACCATCTTGAGGTAGGCTTCGTGGACAAGAGCGGTCGGCTGCAGCGTGTGGTCGGAACGCTCACGCCGCAGGTAGTTTGCCGCCAGACGCTTCAGTTCGTCATAGATCAGCGGCAAAAGGTCGCTCATCACGTCCTTGTCGCCCTCTGACAGCTTGATCAACATTCCGGTCGTGTCCTGAGATCTGATGTGCGTCATAAATCGTCGGTACCAGAGGGTTAATATATCGCTTTTGATGGGATATTGGAATAGTTTTCGATCAAGCGGGTGTCGGAGCCGTCATGGCGAACGCCTGCCCTGTACATATCGCTCATAAACTATTTTGGGAGTGTCGAGATTGCGCCCCGTTTTGATGTTGACCGCGAGCCTTATGAACTGTGCCATCGACCACGCGAGCGGGGTCGCTGAGCCGGTGCCTTCGCCGAATTTGAGTTCGGGGACGAACTGTTTATCGATCTTTTTCGGAGTGACCTTTTTGTCCCAGACCTGTTCGGGGATCATGAGGCCTTCGTTGGCGAAGCCGAGCATTGTATTTAGTCGGGCAAGAGCTGGCGACAGACACTCAGTCTTGTATGGCAACACCGAACTGCATTGTGCGAGCTCGTATTGCCCCCGCTCACCGCTCAGCAACGCCCAGAGCCTGCCTTTGCCGGTGTATTTCCCGTCCCAGTTCCAGCGGCGGCCGTCGTCCATTTCGCCGTAGCCGTCGTGGTTATAGCGGTAGAATCCGGGACCGTTTGGCGTGTCGACCTTGATGACCTGGTCGATGACCTTGACGCTCTTTGCGATGAGCGGATCGTCGGCCGGTTTGATGCCGAGGCGAACGAGTTCGAGAAAACCGGCGTCGACGATGTCGCGTTCGTCGAAGAAACCGGCACCGTTGTTGAGTTCGATCTTGTCGCCCGAGTCCGGTTTCCCGTTCTGCGTTATTCGCAGGTAATACTTGCCATCGCCGTACCGGCCGGTCTTTGTCGCGGTCCACTTCTCGACGTTCGCCTGCCAGTCATCGGCCGTGCGAAGCCAAAGATCGGCACTTTTCTGATCGCCGTTCTTAGACGCAATATCGGCAGCACAGACCAGTCCGGCGATCTCGGCGGCAATGGTTGAGGGCGAATAACCGCCCTCTTCTTCCCAACGCTCCTGCGGCGTTTTCGGGCCGTTTTTGACTATGAAATCAGCGGCTTTCCTGACGTGATTTTCGTACGTAGCCTTATCAAACCGCCCCAACTGCCACGCCATTATGAGCGGATATGCGACCTCGTCCATCTGCAGCGAGCCCCAAAACGGCTTGCCGTCTAGCCACGAATTCTGCGGAAAACTGCCGTCGCTCTTTTGCTGTACGTTAAATAGAAAATCAAGTGCCCGCGTCGCCGCGGCCTTGTCCCCGAGGGCCATGTACGCGGTAAATACCTGATACAGATCGCGCGACCAGACCAGATGGTAACCGCCGATATTGTTCTCGTTGGCATTCGCCCCGCCGCCCCATGGTACGGTCAGGCTCGCGATATTGGCACCGCGAGCTGTCTTGTCCTCGAGCATCTTGAGCTGCATCGCAGCCATGTTGAACTGTGCCTGATACTTCGGGTCAACCTTTGGAAGCGTTTTGACGTAATCCGACCAGCCTTTTTCGTATTCAGCGAGGCACGTGTCAAAGCCCTTCGTCAGCGATCTCGCGGCGGTTCCGCCGGCGGTCAGGATGTCGTATTCACCTTTGCCAAATCCGAGCGCCACGGTAAAGCGGGCGGGCGAATCGATCCTCGCCATCTGAGCAACGTTGCCCTTGCCGGCGGCGTTATAGGGGTTTGCGATCGTTCCAAATTTGCGAAGCTCCTCGATGCCGTCGTTGACGCCGCGAAACCCGTTGTTAAGCTCCGAGATGTTGCTCGAAAACACGACCGCCGACGCCATGCCGTTATCGTCCGACCCGATGCCCGTGTTCGCGTCGGCCTTTTTGACCGCGGTCTTGCCCGCCGGATCCGTGTAGGAACTCTCGACTTCCATACTTGCAAGCGGAGAATACGCCTTGTCGCCCATGCCGCTGTTTCCGAGCGATGGATCGTAGTATGCGTATAGATTGAGCGACTTGTTACGTGTTTCAAAGCGGACGTCGATCAGCACCGAATCCCGCTCAGGGTCGGTCGTATAGGTTTTCGTGATCGTCCATTCGCCCGACTTTGCTGTGTTGATCTGTTGAAACGTCGGCGAATCGGGCCGCAGCACCTTGATCTGATGCACCGCGTCATCCTGCTCCGTCTCGACCGTTTTTGTTTTGGGGTTTACAACGACAAACTGCAGCAGATGGACGTTGGCTACAGTCACATCCGGATAATAGACCTCGGTCATCACACCCTGAGCGAGTGTAAACCACACTTTCGATTCCAGCGTTGCCGATGTGCCGACGCCCTGCTTACCGGCCGTCGCCCACTGAGCGTCCTTACCCGGCCCGCCGGGTGCAACATTCTGAGCAAGGCTCAGATACGTAAAAAGCAAAATGTAAAAGGGCAAGAGGATCCTGCCGCGACGCATGTACATGTTCAACACCCCTCTGCCCTTTACTTTTTCCTTCTTACTATTTCTTTTCGAACTTACCGTCCTTCCACTCGAGATCATATAGCTTTTTGCCCTTTTCGCTGATCTCATAGTCCTTGCTCTGCTCGACGATCTTTTTCGCAAACACCTTGACGGTAGTGCCGACTCGGGGCAGTTCGTACCAGTTCTTTTTGCTGAATTCAGGTACGACGGTCGATGAGATATCCGACCACTTGCCGTCCTTATAGTCGAGGAAGTAAAAATCGTTCATCATCTCGCCCGAGGTCGCAAGGCCGACGAGATATGTCCCGTCCGGGCGTTTGAATATCGCCATCTCGATACACGATTGGGCACCATCGCAGCCGCCCTTGAAATACCCGTTGGCCGTATCCTCGACCTCGGTGTAGGTCTTTAGATATTCCGCACGGGCTTTGCTGCAGTCCTTGTCGCTCTCACGCATACAGCCCTCGAGCGTAAAGTACTTATCGGGCAAAAGCGTAAAGAAATCGCGGATCGTCTTCGGACCGTCATTTGCACCCGCCGGTTTGGGCGTCGGCGATGGCGCCGCTGCCGCGGAACCGGCCGCGTTTGCCGAGGCAGTTTTATTCTCCGAACCGGACGCGTTGCTTGATGCAGGAGCAGTGCCGCATGCGTAAAAGCCAAGAAAAGACGCTAGACAAAGTGTGATCATCTTCATATTTCTGAGGCTATCGTATTTGCTTACAGGGTGTCTATAGTTGATCGGCGTTGTCACATTTTTCGCCTGAAGATCCTGAATCCAAATCCGTCGAGGCTCAGCGTCGGCAGGCCGTTGCCCGGCGCTTTCGCAGCCGATGCTTTTTCGTCGTCGGGCGGCAGCGGGTTGCCGATGTTCGGCGTTATTTCTTCGAAACTGCCGCCTAACTCGACCGAGCCGAAGAACGGAGCGTTGGACATATTGATCGCAACGACAAGTTCTTCGCTGCCTGTGCGGCGGGCGAATGTCAGTACCCTCGATTCGTCCGAATTTCTCAGCCATACGACGCTGCCGCGGCGAAGTGCGACTGAGCTCTTTCGCAGGGCGATCATCGACTTATAGAACCGCGGAAACTCAGGCCGACGCTCGGCAAACTGCCAGAAGATCGGCAGACGCTCAAACAGGGCCGGTGCGCCCGACTCGGCAGTATCACCGACCTCCATACCGTTGTAGATCAGCGGCAGTCCGTCCAGCGTAAATGCCAACGTCTGTCCGGCAAGCGCTCCCTTTTCGCCAAAACGGGCGATCGCCCGGCGCTCGTCGTGATTGTCCGAAAACCGCATTCTGATGGCACCTTTCGCATTTGTCGCCAGTTGCTCTTCCCAAAGTTTGCGAAGCGCCGATGCCGGCTTTGCTCCCTGCAGCACATCGGTCAGCGTGCTGTGCATATTCCACGCATAGTCGACGTCAAACGCCTTTACGAGAAGGTCCGGCTTTTCGGCCTCGGCCAGCCAGATGGTGTTTGGCTTGACCTTATCGACCTCGGCACGTGCCTCTTCCCAAAAATCGGTCGGTATGAAAAGTGCCACGTCGCAGCGAAATCCGTCCAGGTCATAATCGCGTATCCAACTCTTGAGATTATCGATGATGTATTTACGCAGTTCCGGCTTGCTGTAGTCGAGCCCTGCGACATCGGCCCAATCGGGCACCGGCGGCACGATCTCGCCCTTGTCATTCTTTTTGTAGAACTCAGGATGTTCGGTTATCAGCTTGTTGTCCCACGCCGTGTGGTTGAGAACCACGTCGATGATGACCTTCAGGTTGCGTTTGTGAGCCTCGGCCACAAGCCGTTTGAGGTCCGCGGGCGTGCCGTAATCAGGGTTGACGCCGTAATAATCACGAACCGCGTACGGCGAGCCGACCGAACCTTTCTTTTTCACCTGCCCGACCGGATGCACCGGCATCAGCCACAGCACATCGACGCCGAGCGTCTTGATGCGGTCGAGATCGCCCGTGATCGAGTTAAAGTCGCCCTTCTGCGAGTAGGCACGCTCCCAGATCTGATAGATCACGGCGTCCTTTACCCATTCTTGCGAGCTGCGAGCGGTCTCTCTGGAAACATCCCGCGACGGCTGTTGCTGGCCAAATACGCAGCTCGCAAGAAAGATCGATAAAGCGATTGAAGCAAGTTTGTTTTTCATGTTCGAAAGTGCCCCCCTCGTTCGATCAGTGTCCGCCGCCGCCCTGAGGCATAGCGGCCGCGGCCCCGACGTCTTTTACTATCAGCACACTGACAGCCGCTATGATCATCGAAACCCCACCGAGCATTACCGCATTGAGCGGATTGTTACCCAGCAGGCCCTTGTAGATCTGAGGTGTCAAAAAGCTCTGCACGACCTGGGGAATGACGATGAAAAGGTTAAATACGCCCATATACACGCCCATCCGCTCGGGCTTGATCGCACCCGCCAGGATCACGTACGGCATCGACAGTATCGATGCCCACGCGATGCCTATTCCGAGCATCCCGATCCACAAGAAGTAGGGCCCGGACGCAAAGTACGTCGAGATCAGCCCGAGGCCGCCGCACGAAAGACAGATGATATGCACGCCCTTTCGCCCGATCTTCTCCGCCAGCGGCGGTATGCCGAAAGCGACCAGAAAACAGACCAGATTGTAAACCGCAAAGCATACGCCGCCCCATTCGGTACCCTGTTTGAACAGCTCCGAATGGTCGTCCGCCGCCCCGAAAACGTGCCTCGCCACCGTCAGACCGTAAAACTGCCACATAAAGGGAAGCGCGAACCAGGTAAAGAACTGCACGATGGCCAGCTGCTTCATAGTTGTCGGCATCTCGCGAAACGCGTCGGCGATCTCCTTTGCGATATTGCCGACGATAGAGCCTTCGGCATTCTTTCGGCGAAAACTCTCGATATCCTCCGGCGGAAATTCGTCCGTCGTGAATACTGTCCACAGCACCGCCGAGAGAAACGCCACGGCACCGACGATAAAGGCTATGAGCGTCGAATACGGAATGCCGCTCTTCATGATCCCGACCACGCCGAGCCAGGTCAGAATGTAGGGCAGAGCGTTTGCGAGCGTCGAGCCGATGCCGATAAAGAACGACTGCATTACAAAGCCGAGCGTCCGCTGCTCTTCTGGCAGCTTGTCGCCGACGAAGGCGCGAAACGGTTCCATCGTGATGTTGATCGACGCGTCCATTATCCAGAGCAGGCCCGCGGCCATCCACACCGCCGACGAGTTTGGCATCAGGCTCAAGCACGTGCTGGCAAGGATCGCCCCGACCAGAAAGAACGGACGACGCCGGCCGAGCCGCGTCCACGTCCGGTCGCTCATCGCCCCGACGATCGGCTGTATCAGCAGGCCGGTCAACGGCCCGGCGAGCCAAAGGTAGGGCAGTGAACTCTCATCGGCGCCGAGGTACTTATAGATCGGCGACATATTGGCCATCTGCAGCCCCCAGCCAAACTGAATGCCCAGAAAGCCGAAGCTCATATTCCAGATCTGCCAAAATGTCAGGTTCGGTTTGTTTTGCATACTATTTAGTTCCGTCCACGAGTATCGCCGCCGAGCGCGGAGGCATTTCGAATGTCAGCCGGCTGTTATGGATATTTACCGGCCGGACGCTGCCGAGCCGATCGACAAACGTCTGGTTAACGGCAAACTGTTTGATCATCGAGAAGTCAAAGCCGACCGTCGCGGGTTTTGTATCATTATTGAATACAACAATTACGGCATCTTTGGCGGTCACGCGGGCGTACGCCATCTGCTGCTCCTCGTCGAGCAGGTCGAGGGTGCGGCCGCGGCGGAGCGGTTCTAGCTCCTGACGCAGTTTGGCGAGTTTCGCTACATGGTCCCAAACGTCATTCTCGACCTTTGTTCGGCCGGACGCGGCGAACTTGTCGATGCCGTCGCCCGGGAAACCGCCCGGAAAATCGCGCCGGTTATCCGGATCGCTGCCGCCGGGCATCGCGAATTCGTCACCGTAATACAGCAGCGGCGTTCCGCGCGAGGTCATAATGAAGGTCTGAGCGAGCTTCAGCCCCTCGACGGTGGCACCCTTTTCGTTCATGAAGCGCTCCATGTCGTGGACGCCGAGGAACGTGGTCAATACGCTCGGGTTTGGATACAGCCAGTCACGGGCGAGCATCTGTGATATGCCGCGGATCGGTTCGCCGCGGGCAAATGCCGAACGGATCTGGTAAAAAAGTCCGAAATCGTAAAGCGTATCGATCTGTGTATCGATACCGTCGTGGCCCTTGCGGCCGGCTTGAAAATACGCGACGAGCGCCGGATCGCCGTCAAACAACTCACCGAGAATGTTGACCTTCGGGTATTCGCGTTTTATCGTCGAACCCCACTTTGCCCAGAACGAACGCGGCACGTGCGGCAGCGTGTCCATCCTGACCGCGTCAAACCCGCCCTGTTCGAGCCACCAGAGGCTGTTTTGGATCAGGTAACGCTCGACCTCGGGGTCGCCCTGATTGAAATCCGGCAGAATGTCTATGAACCAGCCTTCGATATTTCGCCTTTGGGTCTGGTAGGTCGCACGCGGATTCATCGCGGTCCACTTTTGCCAGTTGTTCGACAAATGGCTCTTGAGGGTGCCATTCCACCACGTCGGGGTCGGCGGGTCTTCGGCCCAGCGATGGTACGGGCCCGTGTGATTGGCCACCTGGTCCTGAATGATCTTGAAACCCATCGCCTGCGCCCGCTGAACAAACTCCTTGAGCTTTGCCATGTCGCCGAGATGCTCATCGACGGCGTACATATCGACCGCGCCGTAGCCGTGATATCCGGTCGTGAACGGCATTCCCTCATACATCTCTTTGTAGTCGGGCTTGTCGTTGTTATCGTAAAACGGCGTCGTCCAGATCGCGGTCACCCCGAGCGATTTGAGGTACGGCAGCTTGTTTATCACGCCCTGCAGGTCGCCGCCGTGATAGTGCCGGCCAAGCCGGCGGGCGTAAAGGCCGCGTGACTTTTCAGGGTCGTTGTTTGCCGTATCGCCGTCGGCAAAACGGTCGGGAATAAGAAAATAGATTACGTCGTCCGGCGTATAGCCGCGATGGGTGCCGGCCGACACCGATTTCGCCGTTACTTCGAATGGCACAAATGCCGACCCTTTTGCACTCGAAACGGTCAGGTACTGGGTTCCGGCCTTGACCGCCGGCGTAATGGTGACATCGACAAAAAGATAATGGCCGTTCTCTGAGACCTTGATATTCCCCGTCCGCAGGCCGCTCGCCGGCGTTGCGGTAACGCGAGCCCCGCCAAGCCCCTTTCCGGTCAAAAGCACCCGGACCGGATTGATCGTCGACCCCTTCCACCAGCTGGGCGGTTCGACCTTTTCGACACTCGGTGCCTGGCCGGCCGCCGCCTGCACTCCGAGTGTCACCACCAATGCGATCAACAATGACTTGAGTTTATTTTCCATTTCTCAGATAAAGCACGCCGCGAAACGCAAACATCAGTACCAGGCCGATAACCGCATATTCGGCCACCCGCACAAGGTCGACAAAATACCAGGCGATCTCGGTCTGGCTGCCGTCGATCCGCGAAACACACGTAAACGCCTGGCCAAGCTCGGTGCCGTCCGATGTTTCGATCGATACGACCTCGCGGGCGAGTTTGGACGCCGGCGGGCAAAATATCCCGACCGGAATGTTGTACAGACGGTTGCCGGCACCGTCCAATGACCATCCCAGAAAGGCAAATATGCCGATATATGGCCAGACCGAGTCGCCGTTGAAACCAAATTTGAGCGGAAAGACCATGTCGTGATAGAACCAGAGAAATACCGCCCCGAAGATCAGAAGTGCCGCCGACGCCAATCCCTCGACATAGCTAAACGCCAGCTTTAGCGCGATCATCGCGACAAAGAACAAGATCGCCGCGGCGATGAACATATGTGTCGCGTGCCGCTCGACAAAGTTGTCGTACTTCACGCGCCACCCTGAAGATCGCGGTGTCGCGGCGTCGCGGTTTGCTGATGCCGCCTTTGCCCTTTTGTCTTTTTTAGCCTTCGACATTTCTGCCATAGGTCTCCGTCAGATCTTTCAGCCGTTCGATAATGTCGTCGGTCAGCGAATCTTTGGTCATCCGCCAATGCCAGTTGCCCGACTCCGATGCGGGCAGATTCATTCGCCCTTCGGTGCCAATGCCGAGCAGATCAGGCAGCGGCGCTATCGCCGTGTCAGCTACCGAAGCCCATACTGCCCGGATCAGGTCCCAGTGGATCTCTTTGCCGTCGCTGTTAAGGTATTTGAGGCAATAGTCATGTTCGCGGCTGATCTCGGTCGCGTCGCGCGTCGACCCGGCTCCGGCCTGCGACTTGAACCAACCGACCGTCGTGTCATTGTCGTGAGTACCGGTATAGGCGACGCAGTTGCGGATGTAGTTATGCGGCAGATCGTGATTCGCGGCATCGCCGCCGAAGGCGAACTGTAGTATCCGCATGCCCGGAAAACCGAAACCGTCACGAAGCTCTTCGACATCGGGTGTGATCACACCGAGGTCTTCGGCTATGACCGGCAGATCGCCTAGCGCCCGACGCAGAGCCACAAAAAGCTCTTTTCCCGGCACATCGACCCAGCGTCCGTTCTCGGCGGTCTTGTCGCCGCCGGGCACCTCCCACGAAGCCGCAAAGCCGCGAAAATGATCGACCCGGACAATATCGACCGTCTGCAATGTCGAATATACGCGGGCGATCCACCATCCGAACCCATCGGCGCGCATTGCGTCCCAATCATAGATCGGATTGCCCCACAGCTGGCCCGTTTTTGAAAAGTAGTCGGGCGGTACGCCGGCCACGACCTTTGTCGTGCCGTCGGCGTTGAGCTTGAATTTCCCCTGGTTGCACCAGACATCGGCCGAATCGGCCGCCACAAAGATCGGAATATCGCCGATGATCCTTATGCCGCTGCGGTTAGCGTAGTCCTTCAACGCTGACCATTGCCTAAAGAATAGAAACTGGTAGAACTTCTGGGCCTGTATCGCGTCAAACAAGCGTTCCGACGCGGCTTCCGTCGCCTTTTTGTCGCGTAGTTTCAGCTCGGGCGGCCATTCGTACCAGGGCTTTTGCCCCTGTTCGGCCTTGATCGATCGAAACAACGCATAATCGTCGAGCCAAAAATCATTTTCCTGACAAAATGTCTCGAACTTGCCGCGAAGATCAACGCTCGTGACGCGGTGAAATCCCTCGAACGCCTTTTCGAGCAACTGATTCTTCCATGTATAGACGGCTCCGAAATCGACCTTATGAGCAATGAATTCGGGCGTCTCAGCAATGTCGTCGTCGGTTAGCAGGCCGTCGTCGATCAACCGTTCGGGCGAGATCATCAACGGATTACCGGCAAACGCGGAAAAGCACTGATACGGCGAATCCCCGTACCCGGTCGGCCCGAGCGGCAAAATCTGCCAATATCGCTGTCTGGCGGCGGCGAGAAGGTCGACGAACTTGTACGCCTCAGGCCCGAGATCACCGATGCCGAGATCGCCCGGCAGCGAGGTCGGATGAAGCAGGATGCCTGACGCACGCGGAAAATTACTCATATTCGTTTCCTATCGATCCAGTATCGGGTTCATCGCCGAGTCAGCCGTCTCGCCCGGCCGCCGGCCTCCGAACCATGCCGCCAGGTCTGCGGCCTGATCATTATTCTGCGGTTCCACGACCTTTGCTCCGTCGGCAAAATAGATGATCGTCATCACCTCGCGCGTCTTGTCCGGCGAGGCGTTGTGCCCGGCTGAGTGTATCGTCCACCCGAGATGAAAGGTCGCGTCACCGGCCGACATTCGCTCGGCCCGGGTGATCGGAAATTGGTTATCCGCAATGTATGAGGCATACGCCGCCTCGCTTTCGTCCGATATCGCGACGCTGCCGATCGGACCCTTTTTATGTGAGCCGGACGCGAATGTCAGCATTCCCATTTCGCGGTCAATATCGACCAGCGGCATCCACATTGTTACCGTGCGGTCGGTGTCGAGCGGCCAGTAATACTGGTCTTGATGCCACGGTGTAAATCCGCCGTTCGGTTCCTTGAACAACGCCTGGTCATGGTACAGCCGTACCTTTTCGACCCCTAAAAGCGACGCGGCGATCTGCGCAAACTTACGCTCGAAAACAAAACGCTTGACGGCCTCGTCGCGCCGCCAAAGATTAGTCACCTGCAAAAACGCCTTGCCGTAAGTGTCGCGATCCTCGATCGGCCGTGTTTCAGCCGAGTATCGTGCCGCGGCCGCCGAGATCGCCGGACGATACGTTTCGATCTCGCCGGCGGACGCGACCCCACGGAGCAGGATGTGCCCGTCACGCGCGAACGCTTCGACCGCGGCCCGATCGGCCGCATGCGGGGTCGCATCTGTAGTTTGCTCAATGCCCATGCCCTCTCTGATCTACTTCGCCCGTAAAACGCTAAGATTCTCAAATTTGACCGCGGTCATCGATCGCGGCTCCAACGAAAACTCGACCTTGCTGCTCGCCGCGTCAGGACATCGTCCGCCGGGCGACATACCGGTCTTAAGGTCGATCAGGATGTCAAAATAGCAGCCGATATTGACCGCGTTGATCTCCGTCCGGTCAAACGAGACGCTTTGCGGCCGATCGCTCGAATTTATGATGAAAAGCAGGTCTTCGGCCGCTGAAACGCGGCGAAACGCGTAAATGCTTTCATTGTACAAAACGTCGATCGTCCGCCCACTCCGCATTGCGGGGTGCTGACGCCGCGTCGCGATCCAACGACGCGTCCAGTCAAACATCTCCTGTTCGTCCGCGGTACGCGACGAACGGTCGAACTTGGCCATGTCCCCGCGATTTGCCGGGTCGTGGCCGCCCGTCATCAGCACTTCTTCGCCGTAATAGAGCTGCGGTATGCCGCGCGTCGCCAAAACGAACGCGGTGTGCAGTTTCGCGCCTTCCTTGGTCGCCCCGCCGAGCGACATAAAGCGGTCGGTGTCGTGATTATTCGCAAGCACGGTGACGCGGCTGATCTCCGGGTAAAGCCCGTCGTATTTCAATACGTCGCGAAGAGCTCGTGCGGGCTTCTTGCCGGTAAAGACCTCCTGCGAGGTCCGCCACAGTTTGAAATCAAAAACGGACGGCAGCCCGGTGTCCACGCCGTCCCAACCGGTTTTGCCGCCCTGAAAAAATGCGGTCTGCACACTATCTTCTTCAAACACCTCGCCGACCATGTAGAAGTCCGGATATTGCCTGTTGATCGCCGCCGTCCAGTCGCGGATGAACTTGCGCGGCATGTACTGGATCGTATCCTGCCGTATCCCGCTGATGCCCGTCATTCCTATCCACCAAAGCGCGTTCTGTATCTCGTATCGGGCAACCTCCGGTTCTTCCTGATCGAGGTCCGGCAGCGAGAAGTCGAACCAGCCCTTGAGCGTATTCCCGACATCGGCGGGCGAGGCGTTCGGCGAAAGCAACGACGAATTGTTGAATTTGTTTTGGGCAAACGGCGTAAACCAATTGCCGAGCGGCGCCTGCTTCATCCACGGATGACGAAACCCGACATGATTTGCCACCTGGTCCTGGATCACCTTTATGCCCATCGAGTTTGCCTTTTGGACAAGCTCGGTTAGGTCTGCCATCGTGCCGAAGTGGTTTTCGACGCCGTAATAGTCGATCGCCCCATAGCCGTGATAGCTGGCCATCGGGCACCATGGCTTGTCACAGGTCGTGACCTCATCTGAATTGTCGTACCACGGCGTCAGCCAGATCGCGGTGGCCCCGAGTTCCTTTACGTATCCGAGATTGTTGATCACGCCGCGAAGGTCGCCGCCGTGCCACATACGCGGGTTCGAACGATCGATATTCTTGTTGTTTAACGCGTCACCGTCCGCGAAACGGTCGGTCATTATCAGGTAAATGACGTCGTCATTGGTTACCGTCTGCGGCGCCTTGGCGAGCGGCGATATTTCAAACGGGATCTGCACCGTGCCGCCATCGGCAGCCAACTCAAATTGGTATTTGCCCGCACGTGCCGCGGGCGCGATCCTGACGTCAAAGAAAACGTATGTTGCCGTGCCGTTGACCCGGACATTGGCGACCGTGAGCTCCGGGTTGGCAGACCGCACAGCCGCGTTGCGAAAGCCTTTACCACTTACGAGCAGGCGCACGGTGCCGACCGAGTGGCCGGCCCACCAATTTGGCGGCTCGACCTTTTCGACGGCCGGAGGCTGCGCCAGAACGGCCGCACCGAGCATCATCAGCCAAATTAGACTCTGAGCGTACTTCATCGCGGTCATCGCCATCATCGTAACATCAGCCGATGAGGCGGCAAAAGAAAGGGCGTGACAACCATAAGTTTCACGCCCCGTGTCATAGACCTCGGTGCCGGCCTTGCGGCCGACACCGTCACCGGAACCTTAGAACTCAAGTCTAAGGCCGAATTGGATCTGCCGATTCGTAAACTGGTAAGTCGAGCGGATGGTACCAAATCCATCGGTCGGGCTCGTACTACCAAGATCGGTGTTCGGCACCGCCAGCTGCGGCGTATTGAACAGGTTAAAGAAGTCAGCACGGAACTGCATCTTGAACCGCTCATACAGATTAAAGTACTTCGACACGCCCATGTTCAGCTGGTTGTTCGACGGCGAACGCAGGCTGTTGCGGGCGAGATTGCCGAACCGGCCGGTCGGAGCATCGACGAACGAAGCTCGGTTGAGGTACATACTCGCGCCGTTGCCCGTGTACGGATCACCGACCAGATCGACGCGGACGCCGTTGCGGCGAACGTCGAACGGCTGGCCGCTCTGCCAGCGGAAGATTCCGTTGACCTGCCATCCGCCCAAGAAGGCGTCAGCAGCCGAATTCCAGTTCGAGCCCCAGCGGCGGCCCTTTCCGAACGGAAGGTCATACACCGACTCGAGCGAAAGCACGTGCGGAAAATCGACACGCGATTTTGCCATCGGCTCGATGAAGTTGATGTTGGTGTCGGCAACCGCATCAAATGCACCCTCGCCGTTGTCGCGGGTCTGCGAGAATGTGTACGCCGCACGATACTGCCATCCCGCCGTAAAGCGGCGCTCAAGCTGGATCTGAAGCGAATCGTACTGAGATTTGCCGTTGTCGTCACGCACGCGGACCGGTCCGCCGTTCGTGTAACAGTTCGGCGATGTGCGGCCGTTCGGGCAAGGCATATTGGTGTTTGCCTCGACGATGCGGCCATTCAGGTTGTAATACAGGATCAGGTTGTTGCCGCGCGTGCCGACGTAACCGATGCTCAGTGCCGTGCTGTCAGTCAACTGACGCTGATACTGAATGTTGAACTGCTGAACGTTCGACGTCTTGTTGTCCGGTTTGACAGCAAGAACGCTGACGTTCTGCGGGTTGTTGAGATTGACGCTCGAAACATCGCCGAGCGGCAGCGGTCCGGTCGCCAGACGCGAATCAAGCGTACCGTTCGGGGCACGGCCAGAAAGCGTGATGCGGACGCCGTCGCCGTAGTTGAACTGTGAAAATCCGCTGTACGGCGGGTTTTGCGCCAGCTGGTTGTCGATACCGCCGCGGTCGAGGAAATAGAACATTCCGTATCCGCCGCGGAGCACCGATTTGCCCTTGCCGCCAAAATCGTACGCAAAGCCGAGCCTCGGGCTGAAGTTGTTCGTGTCCGTATTGGTCAGCGAGTCGCTCTTGCCGTTGGCCACGACCAGGCGTCCGGTCGTCAGGTCAAAGTTTGCCTGGCGGCCGTACATTTCGGTCGGGTTCGTAAAGTACTCATAACGGAGGCCGAGATTGAGCGTCAGATTTTTGGTGGCTTTCCAGTCATCCTGAGCGAAAACGGCGTTTTCCCAGTTGCGTGTACCAACCGTGCCGAATGGCGGTCCGATCTGATAGTTGCAGACAAAACCGATCAAAAGGTCAGCCTGTTCCCAGCCCGTGGTCGGGGCTCCGCCGCACTGCGACGGGTCACTGTTTCCGATCAGGAAAAAGTATCCCTTGCCGCGGTTCGGGCGATACAGTGCGACATCCCTGCGAAGCACGGTGCCGCCGAACTTGACGGTATGATTTCCGCGAATGTAGCTAAGGCTGTCGACGATCTGATAAGTATCCTGCGGTACGATGTACGGGCCGAAATCGCCCGTGTACTCAAGCTGTCCGTTGTATCCGCCGATAAGTGCTCCGCCGCCGAGGCTGGCATCGCGGTTTGCGTTCGGGATACCGAGGTTGCCCGATATCGGCTGGTCAAAGAACGGCGGTGTGTAGCCGTAATTGATGCGGCTTGCCTGAACGCGAAGCTCATTGAAAAGATCGGTCCTGAGCGACGAGTTGAGGCCGAAAACGATACCCTTGGTCTTGGTCGGGTTGGTTCCCGAACCGAAACCTGCCGGCAGAGCCGGGAGCCGCGACGTAACCGTCTGCTCGAATTTGCCCCAGCTGAAACGGCCGAAGAGCGAGTGCTTCGACGACAGCGTCGCGTCTATACGCGTATCGAACGTGTTGCCGTTGGTCGTCTCGTTGCGGGTCGTTGCGTAATTGTTGAAAATTCCCGGCCGATTGGGCAGCGGAAACGCCTGCAAATATCTGAGGGCGACCGGGTTCATTCGGTTACCGGCCAGCAGGTCGACGCGGTTATTTGCGATCGGCAGATTGGTCAGGATGTCCGTCAGCTGAATGCTCGGCAGCAGCTCCGAAAAATTACCTGTACGCATCAGAGCCGTCGGAACGGTCGCCGTTTCCTGATTGAGCGGTAGAAACTGTCTCAGCCCTTCGTAATCGCCGAAGAAAAAGACGCGGTCGCGCCAGATCGCTCCGCCGAACGTGCCGCCAAACTGGCCGCGGCGAAATTCGTTCCTGGTGCTGTTGAACGTCGGCCGGGCATCGAAATTGTCATTTCTGACAAACGCAAAAGCACTGCCGAAAAAGCGGTTCGTGCCTGATTTGATGACCGAGTTGACAATACCGCCGCCGCCGCGGCCAAACTCAGCCGACGCGACGCTTGTCTGAACTCGAAACTCCTGTACGGCCTCGGCCGACGGGAATACGTTGATCGTGTTGACCAGCGATTCGTTATTGTCGACACCGTCAAGCAGGAAGTTATTAGCCTGCGTCCGCTGTCCGTTTACCGACAGTGCGGCGCCGCCCGTATTTCGTCCGCGATACGTCTCGGCATTGCCCGATACGCCGGTCGCAAAACCGGCCGGTATTCCCTGCGTAACTCCGGGCGTCAAACGCGCGAGCTCAAGGACGTTGCGTCCGTTTAGCGGCAGGTCGATCGCCTCGCGGCCCGAGATGACCTGTCCGAGGGCCGACGTCGTCGTATCCACCTGCGGGATGTCGCTCGTGACCGTCACCGTCTCGGACACGGCGCCCGCCTCAAGGGCAAAGTCGAGATTGGCACTCTGGGCGACCTCGAGGGTGACCTCCTGTTTGATCGTCTTAAAGTTCGCTTGCGCGACCTCGATCCGATAACGGCCCGGCTGCAGCGACAGGACCGTATATGATCCGTCGGCATTTGAGACCACCTTTGAAACTCGGCCCGTGCCGACCGAGGTAACGGTGACCGTCGCTCCGGCGACGACCGCTCCGTTAGCGTCGGCCACGGTGCCCTGTATCCTTGCCGATTCCGTCTGCGCCAGGCCGGTCATGGCAAGGCACAGCAGCGTCATCGCGGCAAGAACATAATTCTGCACACGTAACATACTTAAGTTTTTCATCAAATTATCCACCTCTTTCGAAAATGCGATCTGGTTCAGGCACGTCCGAAGAGATCGGACGATCGATCGTTCAAAATTTAGAATTCACGCGAAATCGTTGGGCTCAGTAACTCTTCGCTTATTGTTTGTTGTGTAAACAAACAAAGAATAAATACTTTCGTAACACAATGTCAAGAAAAAACACGCCGAATTGAAAAAATTAACTTGCCGAGGCGAATTTTCTCGCCAAAACGAGGCTTATCGAGCCCAGGATCGTTGGTGTGTCGCCCAATGCCGAGGGTAATATCTGGGTTCCCGACAGTTCCTGCCGGATGCTCCGCCGGCCAAAAGCCTGGATGTCGTCCTTGATCAAGTCCCAGGCCTTGACGATCCGCCCGCTGACGACGACGGCCTGCGGACTAAAACCGATGATCAGATTTGAAATACCTATGCCGAGATAGTTAGCCGTTTCCTTGAGAATGGCGGTCGCGCGTTCCTCGCCGTTTTCGGCCAGACGTATCAGGTGATCCATGTCGACCATGGCGGAACGCGATCCGTCGCCGTTGGCGAGATAGCGCCTGATGACCGCCTTCTCGGAAGCGTGTGCCTCCCAGCAATCCTGACGCCCGCATGAACACACGACCGGAGCGTTCTCACCGACGTACATATGGCCAAACTCGCCGGCGGCCCCATTCTCGCCGCGATAGACTTCGCCGTCGATGACGATGCCCGTTCCGATACCTTCCGAGATCATCACCATTATAAAATTCCGGGTTCGTTTGACCTCATCGGCCCCAAACCACAGCTCGGCCAATGCGACGGCGTTGGCGTCATTATCGATGGTCACCGGCAGATCTGTCGCCCGCGTTATCTGGTGGCCGATATCCCAGTTGACCCATTGAAAATAGGGCACATAGAGCACCGTATTGGTCACCTGATCGGCGATGCCGGGTATGCTGATCCCGACTTCCATGTCGTGTCCCTGATTCGCGTCGGCAAGGGCCTTGACCCGAGTGAGTATTTGCTCATTCATATACTCAAGGTCGGGCGAGGTCGGCAGCGTTTCCTCGCTGAGCAGGTTGCCGCCTAAGTCTGCCAGGACTATGGTCGTTTCACGCGGAGTGATGTCAACACCGATGGCAACCGGCGTTCCGGTCTTGAGCTGCAGCAGGGTCGGCTTTCGTCCGCCGGTCGAGTCGCCGGTACCGATCTCCTCGATATAACCCAGCGACTGCAGGTCATCGACGATCGCTGATACGGTCGAACGCTGAAGTGAGGTCTCGCGCGCGATCTCGGCCCGCGAGATCGGCGAGCGCACCCTGACATAATTGAGTACTATCTGACGGTTGATGTCGCGGATCGTGTTGTGTCGCGCGATCTGATTTTTCGCCTTAGATAAATAGATCTTCTTCATTGAGCAAAATCCCTTCTACAGGCGAAGAGCAAACAGTGAGCCCTGATGTGCGTTCGTTTGTTGCCTAAGCAAACAAACATCTAACTGTATGCCGTTTTTGCTAATTCTTCAACCCCTTTTGTGGCAATTTAGGAAAAACAGTGAAAATATGGCAGTTTTCGGGCAGATACGGGGCACTTTGTTCGACTCGGCGGGCGGCCGCAAAACACGGCCGTACTATCTTGGCGATCTTGTCGCCATGGCATATTTTCTGATGACCTGCCAGGTCGTCCGGTCGCTGTCAAACACTGTGTTAAGGCCCTGTTCTTCCATCGGCGGGTCGCCCATATATTCATCGCCGGCTCGCCAGAAGGTCTGGCCGGTCTTTGGGCGAGCCGTACCGCCAAATGCCCAGAAATTGGCGCCTTTTACGACACCGCTGCCCACTTTTGCCAGAATAAGGCCGTAATAGGCGTCGCGGACGGTCGTTTTCGACGCGGGGTCAAACGACTGGCCGTCCCGGGGCAGCCCGAACTCTTCGATCACGAGCGGTTTCGACAGACGAGCGGCGGCCGCGGCATTGTCGGCGATGTACTTTTCAGTCTCGGCAGCGACCGCCGGATATTCGGCCGCCATCTTTCCGGCGGCAAACCATCCCCAATTTTTCGGCCAGATGTGTATAGTCAGATAATCGACATTGCTGTCGGCGTGGACGGTCTCAAACAGCTTCGGGTCCTGGGTTCCGATCCAGCCCTCGTGCCCGATCGTGACCAGGTGCCGCGGGTCGAGAGACTTGATCATCGCCGACGTTTGGCTCAGCCACAGTTTGTAGTCGTCATTCGCAAACGGCCGCATCGGTCGGGGTTCGTTGGCGATCTCCCAAGCCATTATGGTCGGATCGTCGACATAATTTTTGCCCGAGATCCGGTTCCGGCGCTTGATGATCAATTCGGCCTGTTTGCGGTAGCCGGCCTTACAGGCGGCGCACGCATAGAATTTCGCGACCACGTCGCGAAGCTCATCCCAATCGGGCTTTCGGGTCAAAAGGCTCTCCGAAACTACCTTGTTCCAGATAAGATATTGCTGAAATCCGCCGCTCCACTCCCAATTATTGCTGAGGTAGATGACGGCCTTCATTCGCCGCTTGCCCATCTCGTACAAAATTAGGTCAAGGCCGTCGAGAATGTTTTCGTCAAACTCGCCTTGCCTTGGCTGCAGCGGCGGGCCGACGCGAATGACGTCGTTGATCGGGCCGGAACCCTCGGCACCGCCCAGGAGCCGGAGATTGGTCACGCCGTTCCGTTTCAGAAAATCGAGTTCCCTTCGCAAACGCTCGATACCGCGTTTTCGGTCCTTTTCAAGCCCGATCAGCGCTCCGTACCAATAATTGGCACCGACAAACGTGTACTCGGCACCGTCGACGTAGAACGCACCGCCGCGGGTCGTCACAAACCCCTTCGCGTCTGCGCTGAACGAAGCAAATACGAATAAAACAATTAGTGTTAAGAGGGCAGCGGCGCGCGTTCTGAACATTCGACCATTATTGGCGATTTTTGTTTACAAGACAAAAACAGCGTACGCCGGAACGACCTGTCTCATCTTTTTTCCGCTAATCGTCTCGAAAACTTCCAAACTTGCGTTAGAATCGATTGACAAGAAAGGTTACAAGATGTGGTTTCAATTGCGTGCGGCGATCAGCCTTCGAACCGCGGGCAACTATCCGTTCCGTCCTGAGATATGAGCCAAAAGATGATTAGCCGAATACTGATCGCCGTTGTTCTGTTCGCCTCGGCGGCCATTGCCCGAGCGGAACTGCCCGGAGAAGCGTTCGATCCGTCAAATAATGTTTGGTTTGCAAATCCCGCGGCCAAATGGGACGAGGCTATACCGGTCGGCAACGGACGTTTGGGCGGAATGGTCTTTGGCGGCATTCAGGAAGAGCGCATACAGCTCAACGAGGAGACATATTGGTCCGGCGGACCTTACTCGACGGTCGTAAAAGGCGGCTATAAGTTCCTGCCCGAGATACAGAGGCTTGTTTTCGCCGAGCGGTATCTCGAGGCTCATAATCTCTTTGGCCGGCACCTGATGGGCTATCCGGTCGAGCAGCAAAAATATCAGAGCCTCGCGAACCTGCATCTCTTCTTCGGCCACGGCAAAGATGTGACCGACTACCGCCGCTCGCTCGATCTTCGCACGGCCGTCGCGACGACCACGTACTCGGTGAACGGCGTGCGGTTCACGCGTGAGGTCTTTGCGTCGGCGCCGGATCAGGTGATCGTCGTCAGGCTGACCGCCGATAAGCCCGGTGCGATCACCTTTACCGCCAACCTGCGGGGCGTTCGCAATCAGGCTCACTCAAATTACGGCACGGACTATTTTCGTATGGACCCGGTCGGGCAGGACGGCCTCGCGGTTACCGGGAAATCGGCCGACTACCTCGGCGTCGAGGGAAAGATACGCTACGAAGGGCGGCTAAAGGCAAAGGCTGACGGAGGCACGGTCCGAACCGACGGCGTTGATCTGAAGGTCGAAAATGCCGACGCAGTGACTCTTTATTTCGTAGCCGCGACCAATTTCGTCAATTACAAGGACGTGAGTGCGGACCAGCACGAGCGCGTCGAGAAATATCTTGCCCGTTTGAATGGCCGGACGTATCCGCAGATCGCCATGGATGCTGAATCCGATCACAGGAAATATTACGACCGGGCCGGGCTCGACCTGCCGGCGACGGAAAACTCAGCCCTTCCGACCAACGAACGCAAGGAGAAGAATCAGACTTCGCCGGACCCGAGCCTGGCGGCACTTGCGTACAACTTTGGACGTTATCTGCTGATCTCGTCATCGCGTCCGGGCACGCAGCCCGCTAATCTGCAGGGCATCTGGAATGACGATATGAACCCGGCGTGGGATTCGAAATACACGACGAACATTAACACCCAGATGAACTATTGGCCGGCGGACTCGGCCAATCTCGGCGAGACCGCCGAACCGCTGTTCGAGATGATCAGGGAGTTGACCGATCAGGGCTCGCAGGTCGCGCGCGAACACTACGGCGCCCGCGGATGGGTCTTTCACCAGAATACCGACATCTGGCGTGTCGCTGCACCGATGGACGGCCCGAGCTGGGGCACGTTCACCGTTGGCGGGGCGTGGCTCTCGACGCATCTCTGGGAGCACTACGAATACACACAGGACAAGGCGTTTCTGGAGCGCAGCTATCCGCTGATCGAGGGCTCGGTACAGTTCTTCAGCGACTTTCTGGTAAAACACCCGAACGGGAAATGGCTCGTGACCAACCCGTCGACATCGCCCGAGAATTTTCCGGACGGCGGCGGTAATAAACCGTACTTCGACGAGGTGACCGGCAGCAGATTGCCCGGGACGACCATCTGTGCCGGATCGTCGATCGATATGCAGATCCTCCATGACCTTTTTGGCTATTACCTGAAGGCGTCGGGGATACTCGGCAAGCGCACGCCGCTCGTCGATAAGATCAAGTCTCAGCGAGAACAACTCGTGCCGCCGCAGATCGGCTCGGACGGTTCGCTGCAGGAGTGGGCCGACGATTGGCGGTCGCTGGAGAAGAACCATCGACATTTCTCGCACCTCTACGGCCTTTATCCCGGCCGGGTGCTTTGGGACAAGCGGACGCCGGCCCTGATCGACGCTTACAAAAAGGTCCTCAACGAACGCGGCGACGGCGGCAAGGGATTTTCGATGGCTTGGAAAATGGCTTTGTGGGCACGCCTCGGCGACGGCGACCGCGCCAATAAGATATTCAAGGGCTATCTCAACGAGCAGAGCTGTTCGCAGATGTTCGCACTCTGCGGCAAGTCGCTGCAGGTCGACGGCTCATTGGGCATGACCGCCGCGATAATGGAAATGCTGGTACAATCGCAGGACGGCGCCGTCGATTTGCTGCGTGCACTTCCGGGCGAATGGAGCAGCGGCGAACTCAGCGGCGTGCGTGTCCGTGGCGCCTTCGAGCTCGACCTTCGCTGGGCAGAACGACAAGCGGATACGCTGAAAGTCTCATCATTGGCTGGATTGCCGTTCCGACTAAAGACCGTCAGGCCGGTCAGGCTGACCACGAATGGGAACACATTTCGAACGATCGAACCGGTCGACGGTGTGATCGAATTTCCGACAATGAAGGACAGGTCCTACGTATTGAAACTACGATAGTTAGCAAATAATTTATGAAGATCCGACAATTGCTTTGCCTTTCGATCGTGGCGGCCGTTCTGGCCGTCGCCCCGCTCGCCTTTCCGGCACAGGATCCGGCGTTGACGCTCGAGAATATCTACTCAAAGCGTGCCTTTGGCCAACGCGGCTTTGGCCCCGTGCGATGGTTAAAGGACAGCAAAGGATACTCGACCGTTGAGTCGAACAGGGCGGCCGGCGGGCGTGAGATCATCAGGTACGACGCCGCGACCGGCGAACGCACGGTCCTGGTTTCGGCAAAACAGCTGATCCCGGCCGGCGGCAAAGCACCGCTCGAGATCGCCGATTACATCTGGTCGGACGACAACTCGCAGCTGCTTGTTTTTACCAATACAAAGAAGGTCTGGCGTTATAACACACGCGGCGATTATTGGGTCCTGAACCTGCGTACGGGCAAGCTGCAGCAGCTCGGCAAAGGCCTTGACACAAGCACGCTGATGTTTGCCAAATTTTCGCCAGACGGCACACGCGTCGGCTATGTCAGCAAGCAAAATATCTATGTCGAGGACATCGCCTCGTCAAAGATCACCCAGCTTACCATCGACGGCGGCGGCAATATCATCAACGGAACGTTTGATTGGGTCTATGAGGAAGAGCTCGATTGCCGCGACGGATTTCGTTGGAGCCCGGACGGCAAAACGATCGCATATTGGCAGACCGACTCAAAGAACATCGGTACGTTTTACCTGATCGATAACGTGTCGGACATTTATTCAAAGCCGATACCGCTGCCGTATCCAAAGGTCGGGACCAAGCTGTCGGCGGTAAAGGTCGGCGTCATTCCGGCCGTCGGCGGTAAGACGAAGTGGTTCGACATACCCGGCGACCCGACCAACAACTATCTCGCCCGGATGGATTTCATCCCGAATTCGAACGAAGTGATGGTCCAGCAGTTGAACCGCAAGCAAAACGCCAACAAGGTCTGGATCGGCGACGCCCGCACGATGCGGATCAACAACATCATGACCGAGACGGTCGAGGGGTTTCTGGACGTTCATGACAACATTCGCTGGCTTGATGGTGAGAAATACTTCACCTGGACGAGCGAACGTGACGGCTGGATGCACCTCTACCGCGTTTCGCGTGACGGCAAATCGGTCAAGGCGATCACCAATGGAGACTTTGACGTGGTCAACATCAACTGTATCGATCCCGACGGCGGATACGTTTACTACATCGCCTCGCCCGACAACCCGACCGAACGCTACCTGTATCGCAGCCGCCTCGACGGCACAGGCAAGGCCGAACGGGTCACGCCGGCCGGTTCGCCCGGACATCACTCGTACCAGATGTCAGCCGATGCAAAGTGGGCGATCCACACTTACAACAACGCGACCACGCCGAACCGCATTTCACTGATCTATCTGCCTGACAACAAAGAGACCAAACTACTCGAGGACAACCACGAACTCAAGGCAAAGTATGACAAGCTCGGGCTGCGGCCGAAAGAGTTTTTCCGCGTCGATATCGGCGGCGAGCAGCTTGATGCATTTATGATAAAGCCGGCAAATTTTGACCCGGCGAAAAAGTATCCTTTGTTGTTTTACGTTTATGGCGAACCGGCCGGGACGACGGTGCAAAATAGCTGGGACGGCGGCGAGGGGCTCTGGCATCAGTACATGGCACAAAAGGGTTACATTGTCGTCAGTGTCGACAATCGAGGCACGCGCTCGCCGCGCGGCCGCAAGTGGCGACAGTCGATCTATGGCCAGATCGGCATCCTCGCGTCCGAGGACCAGAGCAAGGCGGCAAAAAAACTGCTCAGTATGTATGATTTTCTTGACGAAAAACGCGTCGGCATTTGGGGATGGAGCGGCGGCGGGCAAATGACGCTCAACTGTATGTTCCGATATCCCGAGATATACAAGACGGGGATCGCGGTGTCGTTCGTCTCGGATCAGAAACTGTACGACGCGACGTATCAGGAGCGCTACATGGGCCTGTTGGAAGAAAATGCCAAGGGCTATCGCGACGGATCGCCGATCACCTATGCCTCAAACCTGCAGGGCAATCTGATGATCATTCACGGTACGGGCGACGACAACGTTCACTATCAGAGCTTTGAGATGCTGGTCAACGAGCTCATCAAGCACAACAAGCTGTTTACGATGATGTCGTACCCGATGCGGGCGCATGGCATCAATGAGGGCGAAAACACCTCGCTTCACCTCCGCCGAACGATGGAGAAATATTGGCTTAACAATCTTTAGACTTGCGATATGAGCGATCATCCGAGCATTTTCAATGACGTTATCGGGCCGGTGATGCGCGGGCCTTCGAGCTCGCA
>CALDGX010000108.1 GCA_937941715.1 uncultured Chloracidobacterium sp.
CAGGTATGTCACAAACCGGACATCGAGAGAACTAAAAGTGGGCCGATCAAGCACCTGAGGACCACCGTGGATAAACACAAGCACGGGACTCCTCTTTTCAATTTTCGTGGGTTTGACGATGTACCCGGAAATTTCTTTACTATCAAAAGACCTCCAACGTATTGTTTCGGGAGGATTCACAGTGCCCGTCAAAACCTCAGGCAAATGGGAGTTCGTCCAAGTGGTTGTCTTCTTCGATCTGAGATCGAACGACTGTATCAATGCAGGTTGACTGATATTTTCAATGGTGAAGACGACCTCGGTTTCGGAAAGCCAACGGGTATTCCAAACGACATACGAGCCGCCCAGAAAGTTTGAAGCGGTTGGGACAATTTTTCGGTCTTTGATCTTTCCTATCCAGAGGCTGTCGATTCCGTTTATTGCTTCCTGAACCAATAGTGATTTTCCATCCGGCGACGGCTTTATGTCCCCCAGGTATCCTCGGACATTTTCAAGACCTATACTCTCCTTCTTGTTGGTACGGGGATCAATCGAAATCAAGCACCGACTCCCCCCGCACTCCGGCGAATCTTCTGCTATAACGAACGCCTTTCCGGCCGCGAAAAACGCTTTCGTCGCATTTCCTGATTCAGAAAGCGGTGTGAGTTTGCCGCTGCCGATCGAATAATTGAATATGTGTTGATTGCTGGAAGATTTCCAGTACTTAAGCAAGATGTTGCCTTCGTCGATGTCGATCACATTCCAAAGGCCCTTCAATTCTAGTGAGAAGCACTTACTCGCACTCAAATCGCTTTGACAGAGTTTCGTTAACTTAGTTTCGTAGTCGTTGAGAGTGTAATAAATGCTCTTACCATTTCGGTTCCAGACAAATGAATCAACTGAATCGTCTTTTCCGTTAAAGCTCGATAGCTTTCGAGGCTCGGATTTGCCATCCCATAAGAAAAGCACGTAATTATCCTGGTCCTCCTTATCGTTGTTAAAGGCAACGAGTGAAGAGTTTGGACTTACTCGAAAAGTGTTTGGCACCCTACCGTCAATCACCAATTTTGGCTTAGCCAATGGCGACTCTAAGGAATAGATGGCATTCTTTTCATCGGTGACAAACAGTTTTCGTGCCGCTCGATCAACGTCCCATATCAAATTGTTTTTTATT
>CALDGX010000109.1 GCA_937941715.1 uncultured Chloracidobacterium sp.
AGTGCTCCTCGGTCAGTTTTTCTTCGGTCGTTTCAAAGCCCGTCACGGCAACGACGAGCTGCACGCCCTGCAGGGCGGAAAGGTCCGGTTTCTTTTTAGCGGCCTCATTAAATGCCTTACTGTCCATGATCGGCTTCAGAGCCGCGGCAAGGTCATTGGTCTCAAGATAAACAAGCGTCTCGGCCGGCACAAGCGTGCGCATGTCAGTCGGCTTTGATCCGCAGGAAACATTCAAAAATGAGACACCGAGGCACAGAGAGAGCAAGGCAAAACATGAGATCGATCGGCGTCCGGGCATATCGTTATTTCCTTGACTATGCAACCTGTCAATATTAGCATTCCTACTATAGGGAAATATTTTATACAAGTTTTAGTAATATTTACCTATAAATGGAGAAACTGGAAATCCATTAACAGATTATGAAGTATTTACCGAAAATCCAGTAGAGTAGGTAAAATTTGGAACAAATAGTGCGAGGGACATCATGAAAAATCTAAATCTCCTAAAAATCGCATTGCTTGCAGGGGTATTAATTCTTCTAAATGGTATGAATACAACTGCTATTTGTCAGGATGATTACGAGGGCCAGTTCGAATTCAAATCAATTACCCAAGGATATGAATACAATGCCCCTGATTTTATAGCATTGTCAAAATATGATGGAGACAAGGCGACGGTTTACAGACAACGAACCAACCGTTTCGGCATGACAAGTGAAATGTACTATGTTTCTACGGGCGTCTTCGAATATGGATTTGGCCATCACGGATCTTCTGACAAGACCAAAGGCGAACGTATAACATTTCTGAGTTTAAACAAACTTGTTTATGTAAACACTCACAATGGAGTAAAGGCAATTTACTCGAGGAAAAAGCAATAACCTTTCCGGAAAACGATCATTTGTTTTGCAAGAAAAGGAGGCTGTCTAAAGAGGCGGCCTCTTTTTTGGGCTCAAACGTGGCCGCCGCCTGGGTCTCCGTGCCTCTGTGGTAAAATCGTCTCCAATGAGTGACAAAATATTTGCTGATAACATTTTACAGGGTAAGGTCGCGTTTGTAACTGGCGGCGGAACGGGGATCACGGGCGGAATCGCTCGTGCATTTGCTGAACACGGCGCCAAGCTCGCGATCACCAGCCGCAAGATCGAAAATCTCGAGGCCATGAAAAAGATCGTCGAGGACAAAGGCGGCGAGTGCTTTTGCATTGCCGCCGATGTCCGTGATTACCAGGCGGTCGAGCGGGCGATCGCCGCGACGGTCGAACATTACGGCAAGATCGACATCGTCGTCAACGGAGCGGCCGGCAACTTTCTTTGCGCCGCCGGCGAGTTGTCCGCAAACGGATTTGGAACGGTCGTCGATATCGACACCAAGGGCACGTTCAATGTCTGCCGGGCGGCATTTGAGGAATTAAAGAGGTCGAAAGGGCAGATATTGAACATCTCGGCCACGCTTCACTATTTGGCGACTCCGATGCAGATCCACGTCTCCGCCGCGAAAGCCGGCGTCGACGCCATTACCCGCAATCTCTCGGCCGAATGGGGGCGTTTCGGCATCCGGGTCAACGGCATCGCTCCGGGCCCGATCGAGGACACCGAAGGAATGAAAAGGCTCTTACCGGAGGGGCTTAAGGAAAAGATCACGCGCAAGATACCGCTCGGCCGGTTCGGCCGAATCGCCGATATTGAGAATTCAGCCTTGTTTCTGACCTCGGACGCCGCCAGTTATATCAACGGCGTCACACTGGTCGTCGACGGCGGACAATGGCTGATGGGGACAAGCTTGGGCTAATTGGAACGTGAACGGACCGGAACCGGCGGCGGTGCAATAGGGCCATCGGTCATGATCGTGTCCTCGGAGATCGCCTTTTTATCGTCAAGGATCGCCCTAAGTACCATCATCTTGGCCAACACTCGGATCTCGGTCCGGTCGAACCGATTGGTAAGTGCACGCGTTCGGGCAAAATCAGCCTTTACGAGGGCGTTGATCGTGCCGTTGGCGATACCGAGTTCCTTGGTCAGACTCGTGATCATCGATCCGCCAAAGGCCCCGACCTGAACCTCGCCGTCATCGATCAATTCGTCGGCCGTATCGATAAACTCGGCGACCTTGACAAATGCGGAAAGGGTCTCATTTGCTCGTGAGATAATGTCGTCAAGGAGGGGAAAGGCCTTGTCCGGATCCGCTTGGGCGAAACCACTGGCGAGCATCCAACTGAATAAGAAATCACGATAGTTCTTCGGCTGCGGATTGACCAGACGCTCGGCGTCGCGCATTAACTCGGCGGCCAACGCTTTGTCGCCGGCTCGCGCGACCTGTGCCGCAAGCAGGCTGAGGGCGGTCAGTTTTCGTTCTTTGCCGGGCGTTTGCGAAATTATTTTTCGCGCCTCGGCGACTATCTTGGCACGTTCCTCATCCGGCAGCGGCTTGTCGGTCATACCCATGACCTTGTCCATTGCCTCTTTCTCGGCCTTTGCACGCAATTCGCGAGACTCGTTCTCCGGGTCGGTTGTATTTGAGTTGGTGTCGGCACCGTTGCCGACGCCGGTCCCGCGGCCGGCGGTATTAGCGGCCGTGTTGCTCGCCGTTGAGATAACAGCCTTTCGCTCGGGAAACTTGGCCCGGATCTGTGCTGCCCGCGACGGTGAGAACTTTTCGATCTGACCAGCCCAACCTTCAGGGGATGCGTCTTCATTCGTGCTTTCGAGTATCATTTGACCGAATAGATCGGCGATATCACGCAAGTCGTTCTGAGAATATATCGCCCTTTTGCCGCCCGTCTTTTTTGAAGCCTCGAGATTTTCGGCCCCGAAGCTAAGCAGCGACGAGTACAGATAACCGCTTTTGATCTTCGAGCGGTCGGTCTTGATCTTGCTCAGAATCGCCGCACCAAGATCAACGCCCTTTTCGGTATCCTTTGCGTAGATCTTTCTGAGCAGATCAATATGTTGGTACTCGAAACCGTCTTTCAGAGAATCGATCGCGAATTTCGACGCTTTCGCCGTGTTAGATGCGGCGATCTGAGTAATCAACTGAAATTCGAAATACTTGTCGCTCGACTCGACCTGTTTACGCCTTTCCGGATCGGTTATAAGGTTGAGGCTGTCGGCAAAGAATCCATACGCGAGGTCGGGCTCGTGTTCGGCAAGGCTCATCGCGATCTGCTGCCGAACCGCCATTGCGACCCGAAATTTGCGTTCGACGGGCGATCTGCTGCCCCCGGTTAGAAAGCCGCCTGTTGCGTCTTCGTCGACCAGTGTTGGGTCCGGCGAATTCATCATCCGGTCATAATCGGTCAGAAGTTGGCGAAAGTCGCCGATCACCGCTGAGTACATGGCCCTGGCTTCTTTGTCGTCGCGAAACCACATCAATGAGGCAAGTTCCGCGTTAAAGCTTATGCGGTTCTCGATCGACCGCATATTGCCCACATCGGCGGAGGTCTCGCGCAGAAACTCCAGCGTTTCGACAGCAAATTTGTCGGCGGCCTCTTTCTTTTTGGATTCAGACGGCGTTTGGGCGCTGAAGCCGTACGGGAGCACGAGCAAAAGAACGGCAGTTATTAGTGTTTTTAACATTATTTGGGCATCTCCGGATAGACTTGATTATGATAGAGTGAATACTCTTGCTAGTAAACAAAAAGAACGTACGAAGATCTTTTTGTTGCATACTGACCGCTATGCTGCTGGTTATCGACAACTACGACTCGTTCACCTACAATCTCGTCCAGTATTTGGGCGAAATGGGGACGGAAATGCGTATCGTCCGTAACGACGAACTAACTGTCGACGCTATCGACAGCGACATTCGTCCCGACCGCATCTTGTTATCGCCCGGCCCCGGAACGCCGGACAAGGCAGGGATCACGCTTGAGGCCATCGACAGGTTTGCCGGGCGGATCCCCATATTCGGAGTTTGTCTTGGCCATCAGGCGATCGGGCAGCATTTTGGCGGAAATGTGAAGCGGGCTCCGGAGCCGGTGCACGGAAAGCCGGTCGAGATCTTGCACGACAGCAAGACGATCTTTACAAATGTGCCGAATGGGTTCGCGGCCGGGCGGTATCATTCGTTGATAGTTGAACGCGAGAGCCTGCCGGATTGCCTGGAGGTTTCAGCCGAATCGCCTGATGGGTTGATCATGGGTTTGCGGCATCGCGAATGGGCGATCGAGG
>CALDGX010000110.1 GCA_937941715.1 uncultured Chloracidobacterium sp.
GGCGTAATGCGACAGAGTCTGGCGATCTCGTTGAGCGGCGTCGACATTCCCATTTCAAGTACAGCGAGGTCATAGGTCGCGTCCGCGGCAAGCCTCAAAACAGTAAGCGGATGGCCAAGACCGTTGTTATAATTCTTAATATTCCGCAGCACCTTGCGCCCCGATGCTTCGAGTACATGGGCGGTCAGCTCTTTCGCCGTAGTCTTACCGGCACTGCCCGTGATCGCCACAACAGGCCTGCCCCATTCCACATATACACCGTGTGCCAACCGCTGAAAGCCGGCGATAACATCCTCGACAAAAATCAGTCGGTCGCGACGGCTTTCAAGCTTTCCAAAATGCTCCTCAAAACGGTCGCGCCTTACAACGGCGGCGATGGCTCCCCGATCCAGTGCCTCAGCCGCAAACGCGGTCGAATCCGCAAATTCGCCGTTGAAACCGTTTTGCAGGTATTCCGGCTGAGATAACGCAAAAAAAACGTCGCCCGCCTTGACCTCACGCGAATCGATCACAAATGATGTGACCTCTCGTTGGAGCAAAGCGGGGGACAGATCCGGCGTTTCGCCTTTTATGTATTCGATCGCTTTTTCTAAATTCAACTTTCTACCAACTCAGCTTGATCTCTACGCGGTAAACCCGCCGACGCGGTCGTGTCACCCGAAATCTTCTTTCCGTTACCCTGCTTCTTGTCCGAGCCTTTTTTTGAATCAACCGGCTTTTTCGGTTCAGCGGCTTTCGGAGCGGTCAACGCCGCACTCTTTTCGCCCTGCTTTTCGGTCGAGGTTCCCTTTTCGCCATTCTTTGACGGTGCCAACTCCGGAATATCCTGTGCGACCGGTTCTTCCCGAATCTCCGAACCGTCGGGCTTGACGTTCATCTCCGGCAACAACTGCTCGGCAATATTTTTGAATACCGGGGCCGCGACCTGGCCGCCGTCACGGGCTCCGTTCTTGGGCTCATCTATCACGACGGCGATAACGATCTCAGGATTATCGGCCGGCGCCATCCCGATAAACGACGAAATATATTTACTCGGATCCACCCGCTTCGCGACCGGATCAAATTTCCACGCTGTTCCCGTCTTTCCCGCCGATGTATAGCCATTCAACTGAGCACGGCGGCCGGTTCCCGTAAGCACGACCTGACGCAGCATGGTACGCAGATTTCGAGCAGTCTCGACCGAAACCACCCGGACGCCTTCGGACTTGTTACCGGCGACCGGGGCCTGTTCAGGCTTACGTATTTCCTTGATCAATCGAGGCTGAATCCTGACTCCGTCATTGGCTATCGTCGCAAAAGCCGATGCCATTTGCAACGCAGTCACACCAATTTCATAGCCGATCGACATCGACGCTAATGAGTCCCCGTTCCATTTATCCGGCGACCTCAAAATACCCGCGGTCTCGGCCGGAAGTTCAACCCCGGTACGGGCCCCAAAACCCATATTCTGCAGCATTGAAAAGAAATCGTCTTTGCCGACACGAAGCCCGGTTTTTATAGCGCAGACGTTGCTCGAATGCGCGAGCGCCTGCGAATAGCTGACCGTTCCAACGTGATGCGAATCCGTGAATTTGTGATTTGCAACCTCGATGGTGCCATTACCTGCATCGATCTGATCGTCCGGCTTAAAGAGGTTCTTTTCAAGACCTGATCCGTATGTGACCAGTTTCATGACTGAACCCGGTGAATAAACGCTCTGGATAGAGTGATTGGTTATGCTCGCGGGAACGGCGTCCTTGATCGAATTGGGGTCAAAGCTCGGATAGTTGGACATCGCGAGTATCTCGCCCGTTTTGACGGATAGGACCACCGCCATTCCGGACTTTGCATTCGCCGCCTTTACCCCGTTTTCGAGAGCCTGATCGGCCTTGAACTGGTACGAGGCAGCGATGGTCAGACTAATGTCGCCCGGCCGCTCCCGCTCGAATACAGTTTCGTCGTAGATACGTCCCAGACGATCACGCTCCTGTAGTTTTTTGATAACAGCGCCATGGAGAATGTCATCCTGCGACTGTTCTATCCCGGCCATCCCGGCGTCATCCTGATTTGAAAAGCCGATGACCTGAGCGGCCATCGATCCGTACGGATAACTTCGCGTCTGATCCTCGGAGTAATGCAGTCCAGCGAAACGCGGCATATCCGCCTTCTGGATGTTGTCTGCGACGAGCGTCTTGTTGATCTTCTGTACCGTCTCTTCGTCCAACTTCTTCAGAATTGGTACGAAGCGCTTCTTGCCGGCCTTACCTTCGTTCAACTGCTTTGACAGCTGAGCAGCGTCAAGTTTGAGCGATTTGGCAAGTATCTTCGCTGTGGCGTCTATGTCCGCGATCTCGGTCGGGTCAGCGTAGAGAGACTTTACGCGGATGCTCATCGCCAGAGGCCGATTGTCGCGGTCGTAGATCGTGCCGCGAAGAAGTTTGCTTTTTTTGACGTCCTGGCGTTGGTCCACCGCCTTTTCCCGGAGCCAGTCATGCTGCGTGACCTGAAGGTGAACGAGCCTCGCACTGATGCCAAGCATCCAGACCGCAAAAACGGCCACGATGAACATAAACCGGGTAAATGCGACCTGTCGCGGATTCGCCTTTTTCTTTCGCGTGGATTTACGTGCCATTGTTCTATGAGACCTTCTCGAATGCTAAACTGACCGACCGGAAGCGGTGAATACTATCGAGCGGCGACCATCGCGGTCGTCACGACGCGAGGACGCGGCGCATCGTCCTTACCCGGCTTCTCTTGTTTGGCGGGTCTTGATGCCGCAGCCGTAAACGATGCGTTCACAATAGGATAGGCCGGCCCGGATTTGGCAGTATCGGCGATCTTGGCCGCTGCGGGATTGCCGGCGGGGTTCTTGGCAAGGGATGCAGTTTGCAGTCCTTCGACGTCCTGCCCGGCGATCCCGAATTTTTTGGCCGCCTGTTTGATCTGTGACGGAGCGACCGATACCTCGCGTGCCAAAAGGAGGCGCCGCTTTTCGGTCTCGAGATCGTCGAGCTGTTTGCGAAGTTTCGAATTCCTTATCCCGTAGTCGATGGACGCGAAATGCTGGCGGGCCGCAAAGAAGAAGCCCGTGACGAGGATCGCGACGAATATGCCCATCATAACGTAAAGCTGAAGCCTGCCGGCGGGCGAGATGTTTCGGTTGCGGGTGATGGAGCGCCTCTTTTGTTCACGTTTGGTCATATGATTCAAATGTCGGTCTAATCTACAGGTCCGAGCTTTCTAAAAGCTCGCAATTTCGCACTTCGGGAGCGTGCATTAACTTTCAACTCGGCATCGCCGGGCACTATCGGCTTTCGCGTGAGGATCTCGACGGCCTTTTTGGCACCGCAAACGCATTGCGGGATGCGCGGCGGGCAAGTGCACTTGCCGGACAATTTCTGAAACGCGTGTTTCACGATCCTGTCTTCGAGACTGTGAAACGTAATGATCGCCAGAATGCCGTTCTCTGAGAGCAGGCCGGCCGCATCAGCGATAAATTTTTCAAGTACCTCAAGTTCCCTGTTGACGGCGATCCTTAACGCCTGAAAAGTTCTCGTCGCCGGGTGGATCTTGTCCTTCGGGCTTCGGCGGACCGAACGTTCAACAAGTTCGGCCAGTTGCCGCGTCGTCGCGACCGGATCGCCGCTTTCTTTGCGTTCGACGATACGTCTGGCGATCCGCCGCGAAAACCGCTCTTCGCCATATTGGTAGATGATATTGGCGATATCGGTCTCACTGGCTTCAAGGAGCAATTCTGCCGCTGTCTGGCCGCCGGAGGCGGGATCCATCCGCATATCAAGCGGAGCGTCGAATCTGAAGCTGAATCCGCGGCTCGCGTCGTCAAACTGCAATGACGAAACGCCAAGGTCGGCTATGATCGCGTCAGGCGGCCCGAAGCCGGCGTTTTTGACGATCCTCTCGACATCCGCAAAGTTACCTTTCGCGACCGTAAAGCGGCTGCCGAACCTTTCGAGCCGTTTCGAGGCTATCTCGATCGCCGCATCGTCCTGATCGATGCCGAGGACCGAACACTCGGGCGAAAGCTCAAGCATCGCCTCGGTGTGCCCGCCCAATCCGAGCGTGGCATCGACTATATGGCGTCTCGATGCGGCGTCGATCACGTCGAGCGTTTCCTGCAGCAGGACCGAGCTATGCGAAAATTCGGTTGCGTCCTCGTGCATCTTCAAAGAGCTTAGTGACTCGCCGCGAATGGTACAGATGATCAACACCGCGCCATGTGTACCGTTAAATTTTATTTTGTGTAATGTGTGCCCCCGGAGATCGTCGCCCGCCCGTCACGGCCGATCAGGATCTTCGGGTTTGATAAACAACTTACCTGACCAAATCCAGCAATAAAGTGCTTAATTGTTTAAGCATATTCTTTACATTTTCCCGACTCAGAACTCGCCTCGCCGGACTTCAATTCGATCACGCATCCATATATTAGGACTCTTTATTGATATGTGTCAAGAACTATCTTCAGTCTTTTTTTCATACCCAGAGTGTTTAAGCCGTTATACAAATATGCGCGCATCTCTTTTTCGATTTTGTTGTTTATGCCGCCATTGATATACGATTAGTGTTCGCTGCGGCCGCGAGCCTGGCGGCAATAATCGTGTTGATCCAACTTCTAATTTTCGGGATAGTTGCGGCGGCGGCCAATATCGTTGGCGGCCTGATACTTTTCCCGTCAAAACTGCATTCAACATACAAGCGTTTCCTGAAGTACCTTTTGGCGCTCGGGGCCGGCTTCATGCTCTCGGTCACGATATTTGAGATCCTGCCGAAATCCATCCTGCTTTGGCAGAAGAACAATCCGGAGACCGCTGACGAACTTTACGTCCCGATGCTCTTGATCATGGCCGGCTACCTTCTGACGCAGTTTGTTGAGCACACGATCGCACCGCATTTCCACCTCGGCGAAGAGGTCCACTCCGACGAACTCATCTCGAGCCGATCGGCATATACGGCTGTCGGCGGCCTGCTTGTCCACACGTTCTTCGACGGTGTGTCGATCGCGGCGGCGGCTCAGCTCGACCGCAATCTCGGATTCCTCGTCTTTATTGCCGTGCTGATGCACAAGTTCCCCGAGGGATTTTCGATCGGGTCGATGGTGCTGGCGACCGGCAACGGCCTGCGGTCGGTGTTGACCTCGACGGGCCTGATGGGGATCACGACTCTCGCCGGCGTGCTTACGTTCTACTTTGTGGGCAGCAATATCACATCGGCGGTTGCGTACGCACTGCCGGTTTCGGGCGGCGTAACGCTCTATGTCGCGGCGAGCGACCTGATCCCGGAGGTCAATCATCACGGCGGAAACCGCCCCGGCGTTTCGATCTCGGTCTTTGCCGGGGTCGCCCTTTTCTTCGCCTTCCATTTCGTCCTGCACGAACTGCTTCCGCATTAAGCCGCCCTCAGAAATCTGAAACTTTTTTTCGTGCCCGTCGTTATTTATCGGTGGAGGCGCGAAGCTTACGATGAGAGAACCTTTACTGGCAGGAATACTAAGTCTACTGATCCCGGGCATCGGGCAGATATATAACGGCAGGATCGTTATCGGCATAATATGGTTGGTTTTAACCGGCTTTTCCTGGATCGGCTCGGCCGGTCTCCTCGGTTGGGTGGTCCACCTGATCGCGGGCTGGTGTGCGTACAGTTACGCAAAGGATAATCCCATTCGCGGCTAGAGTCTCTTCATATGATCCTCCTCTTCGCCCGGTGTCGTGTGACGCCGGGCTTTTTTGCGTTTCGACAATGGCCTCAAATTGTGTAGTATTATCGATTGTTCTTATGGTGCGTGAAGGCATTCCATTCGTTCTGGTCCCCGGAGCGTTCATAATATTGTTCGGCGTTCTGCAATGGTGGATACCGGCGGCGATATTCCTATTCATATGCCTGTTTATGGCGTATTTTTTTCGCGATCCGGCACGTGTCATCCCCGATGAGCCCGGGATAATAGTTTCGGCCGCCGACGGCCGCGTCACCCGCATCGACGAACTGCCCGAAGGCAAGTTGGTCAGTGTGTTTCTGTCGCCGCTCGACGTGCACATAAACCGGTCGCCGATCGCCGGCCGGATCGAGGCTGTCGAATACGTAAAGGGTAAGAAAATGCCGGCGACGAGCAACAACGCGAGTTTTGTGAACGAGCGTAATACGCTCGACATCCGTGACAGCGGCGTGAGCGTAAAATGTACGCAGATCGCCGGAATTCTCGCTCGCCGAATTGTCTGTTGGCCTTCTAAAGGCGATAATCTTGAACGCGGCCAGAAATTCGGGTTGATCAAGTTCAGTTCGCGTACCGACCTGTTAATGCCCGGCGATGTGACCATCGAGGTCAAGGTCGGCGATCGGGTCAGGGGCGGCGAGACCATAATTGCCCGGCTGAGCGAAAAGTAACACGGCACAGGCCGCACGACGGCCAAAACACCATTCAATGGACGACGAAAAAGACACACGGCCTCCGCACAAAGGCATCAAGAAAGGGCTCTACGTGATCCCGACGCTTTTTACGGCGGCAAACGTCGGAATGGGCTTTCTGGCCGTGTTGTGGTCAGTTCGCGGTTTTCACGCGGCGGTGACCGACCCGACGACAGCCTCGGTGTATTTCGATCACTCGGCGATCGCCATCGGGCTCGCTATCCTTTTTGATACGCTCGACGGCCGCGTGGCCCGGGCGACACGGACAGCGACCGAGATCGGCGTTCAGTTCGATTCGCTGGCCGACGTCCTGACGTTCGGCATCGCCCCGACCGCGCTTGTTTTCGCCTGGGCCGTCGCACCGACGTTTCACGAGGGCAGCCCGGCGTACAACACCGGCGTCCTGCTGCTGTTTATGTACCTGATGTGCGGTGCGTTTCGCCTCGCAAGGTTCAACCTCCAGGCGACGCGGCCGCGGGTGCTGGCCGAGGGCACACCGAAAGTAGACAAAAAGAATTTTGTCGGACTGCCGATACCGCCGGCCGGCGGCCTGTTGGCGGCTATCGTCCATTTCTCGCCCGAGCCGCTCAATTTTTACGGGCCCGAGACCTCGCGATACTACACCATCCTGATCTACTGCCTCGTCGCGGTCCTGAGCATACTGATGGTCAGCAAGATCCGCTATTCGAGCATGAAGACGCTCGGTTCACGCCGCACGAACTTTATGATGCTGCTGGGGCTGGTCGCAATGGGAATGGCGGTCTGGCTGTATTCCGGCTATGCCCTGCTGGCGATCACGGTCGTCTATGTCGGTCACGGACTCGTCTGGTGGCTCGCCCGGGCACTTTTCACCAAACGTCCCGCCACCGCATCGAGCACGATCTAGCTGCCGTCCGGCTGCCCGGCCCGGAAAGCCTTTTAGTGCCAAAACGCCCGTATTTCGTACACCGTCCGCATCTGTCCCGCGTGTCCTGACTGTCCCGACTGTCGCGGCTGTCCCGCGTGTCCCGGCTGTCCTGACTGTCCCGCGTGTCCTGCGTGTCCCGGCTGTCCTGACTGTCCCGCGTGTCCCGAGTGTCCCGGCTGTCCTGCGTGTCCCGAGTGTCCCGAGTGTCCCGGCTGTCCTGCGTGTCCCGAGTGTCCTGCGTGTCCCGACACTCTCGACTCGCTAGACTCGCTAGACTCGCCAGACTCAATAGACTCTCTCGACTCCACAGACTCGCCCGACTCGCCCGACTCTCAGGCGTGTTTTATGAATTTTCAAAGATCTGGTCAAACTTTTAGTCTAACATATATTGCAGCGATACAGCAATATTTCATTTCTGCAACGATCAGGCGCGAATGGTGGATCGTGGATCGGGAATGGTGAATCGTAAATCGTGAATGGTGAGTAGTCACCCATCCCCCAAATGAGTATTGACACAAACCCGCAACCGGCACAAACTGGCTCTGGATGAGGATCGCTAAACTGGCGGGAACGATCATTGCCAACGACACCTGACGTTGCTTTGCCGCTATGACCTCGGCCGGCGAAAAATGGAGAATGATCTCGTAATGAAAACGGCCTGTGAGATGTCTGCGAAAACTACCAACCGGGGATCGATCGAGAATTGTAATATCAAAAGCCTGACCCCGATCGTCCCTATATTTATTGGCGAAATACGATTAAAGAGGAAGGTGCACGCATGAAAACTAGGCAACACACTTCGGAGGTATACAAGTCGATTTCGTCCAAGCTGATTTTGTTTATCCGCATATTTGTCACTGTATTTCTTATTGGAGTGATACTTGATATTTGCGTGCAATATCTGCGCGGATTCTCCGAAATCAAGAATTTGTTCTTTGAACACGACTATGTCCGAAGCATATTGATCGCGTGCGTAATCGCGGCAGTTGGCTCCCTTTTTGGTAAGTCTATTTCTTCACGCTGAGTTGCGTTCGACAGGGAAATGGACGCAGCGATTCTGCTCCGCAAGTGGCAAGACGGGGCAAATGACAAAAAACTGACCAATCTTGATAGGGACAGAGATAAATTGAACGAATTTGATGCCGTGGGCAGGATGCGCGTCGCAAAAGGCGGTTTGGCCGCCGGAGCAACTGGCGTTACCGCAAACTGGTCGCAATCGTATAGCTATGTTCGTTACGGCACTGTCCGGTTCGTTCGGATCCTACCGATTTACCGGACTGGCGCCGGGAATGTCATATACGGTTTCCGTCACACACAAATCATACAACTTTGGTTCGCCTCAATTGCTCACTCTCGACACCAATAGAAATGATTTCAACGTTT
>CALDGX010000111.1 GCA_937941715.1 uncultured Chloracidobacterium sp.
CGATGGCAAATATTTTTGATAAAACGCTCCGGTCACGCAAATAGCTGAACGTTATTGCCGTCAGCAGCAAGAGCGTAGTAAGTAATTCCATTCGCCACGGCTGATTGGATTGAACGTTCGGTTGAGGCAGCGGGAAGAGCATTGCGACCAGCATCACCGCAACGACTATTGCCTGCCAGTCAATGCCGGGGTGTCGGCCGCGTAATTTGGACGGGGAATCGGACATCGTCAAGGACAAATACTATATGTCAGATGTTCAAATGACAAACCATTGCCGGATCTACTCGGTCGCAAAATCAGGGATGGCATTGGATCAAAATGAAAAAAGGGGAACGCCGAACAGGCGTTCCCCTTTGTTGCCAATGTTGATTCAAAACTAGTTCTGCAGAGCCGTAGCATTGCTGACAGCCGTGACATCAGCATACTGAGCGGTCAACGTCGTGTCGCCCTTCAGAACACCGTCGGTGGCGATACCGAAGCGGCGTGAGCCGGTCGCGGTGACACCCGACGTGGTTGCCGGAAGTGCTGAGAACCAGAACTGTGCCGGAGCCGATGATGTAGCTGCGACCTGGCCGCCAACGAAGTTGTAACCGCTCTTCGTGCCGGTTCCGAGAACGCCGTCGATGAGTCCCGGGCCTGCAAGCGAGCTCAAAGCCACGGTCGAGTTTGAAGTGTCGCCGGCATAATTGCCGTTGCCATAGGTCGAAGCATATGTCATCTGAGCACCGTGCAGCGTGCGGCTAGCCGAAACGGCCGAACCTTCGTTAGCTGAACGACGGGCAGCGAGCAAGTTGGGGATGGCGATCGCGGCGATGATGCCGATGATGACCACAACGATAAGAAGTTCGATAAGCGAGAAACCTTTCTGATCTTTCATTTGCAATTCAATCTCCTTTTGCGGAAGTTAGTGGTGGAAAGGGAGTTTGGTCCGAAGTTAAGACCAAACTATCGATCACGTCGCGGCCTGAGAACATGTCGCTTCCGACCGGACGCGAAACTCCCGGGTTCGGACCGGGAATGCTGTTAGAGAAACACTTCAGGGGAGCATCATTACTGATGCTCCCCGTACGCCTAAGTTAGATTCAGGCGGTTAAGTTAGTTCTGCAGAGCCGTAGCGTTGCTGACAGCCGTGACATCAGCATACTGAGCGGTCAACGTCGTGTCGCCCTTCAGAACACCGTCGGTGGCGATACCGAAGCGGCGTGAGCCGGTCGCGGTGACACCCGACGTGGTTGCCGGAAGTGCTGAGAACCAGAACTGTGCCGGAGCCGATGATGTAGCTGCGACCTGGCCGCCAACGAAGTTGTAACCGCTCTTCGTGCCGGTTCCGAGAACGCCGTCGATGAGTCCCGGGCCTGCAAGCGAGCTCAAAGCCACGGTCGAGTTTGAAGTGTCGCCGGCATAATTGCCGTTGCCATAGGTCGAAGCATATGTCATCTGAGCACCGTGCAGCGTGCGGCTAGCCGAAACGGCCGAACCTTCGTTAGCTGAACGACGGGCAGCGAGCAAGTTGGGGATGGCGATCGCGGCGATGATGCCGATGATGACCACAACGATAAGAAGTTCGATAAGCGAGAAACCTTTCTGATTTTTCATTTGTAATTCACAATCTCCTGAAGTTTTAGAAATCTTTGTACCTTTCCCAGGCCGCAGATACCTATACAAGAGGCGTGCCAAACGAAAAATAAAGATCAACGAGGACGCTAAGTGCTGTAAATATATAGAGTTAACTCTTGAGGGCCCAATGCGCCGCGTTGGAGACGCAGCCGCTGGCATGGCAATGCTTACAGTTTTTGGCAACCGAATACTGACAAATATTGTCAAGAATGGACCGTAAAGGGCGTTTCGATCTTCGAAAGTACCGATCTAGTTATCCGAACCGCGCATTTGTGCCGAGATCGACCGAATGTCGTGCTTATCGAGCAAATGTCGAAGCGAGCGAACCGGCATTTTCAGAAGTTCGGCAGCCTTTGTTTGATTACCCGACGTTTTGCGAAGAGCTTCCATCACGTAAGTTCGTTCGAGATTATCAAGGTGAGTCGCGAGATCGATACCGTCGTCAGGCAGATCAAACTCGGACTTGATCCGTTCGGGATTATAATTTGTGATGTGGTCCGGCAGCCGGTCAGGCCGGATCTCTTCCCCGCGTTCGAGGGCGACCGCTCGCTCGATCGTGTGTTCGAGCTCGCGGACATTACCGTGCCAGGCGTATTGTTCTAGCAGGTCCATTGATTTTGATGCAATGGTGACTGAACGGCCGGTCTGATCGCAGAATTTCCTGATAAAGTGTTCGACCAGCTCTGGAATATCGCTTCGGCGTTCACGAAGCGGAGGTAGATTTATAGGAATGACGGAAATACGGTAAAACAGGTCTTCGCGAAAGGTACCCTCCTCAGACATCGCTTTGAGGTCACGGTTCGTTGCTGCGATCACCCGGGCGTCGATCGCGATCTCATCGTGAGCTCCGACCGGACGGACGCGGCGTTCCTGCAATACCCGAAGAAGTTTTACCTGCATCGCCGGCGACATTTCACCGATCTCGTCCAAAAAGATCGTTCCGTTATGGGCCGCCTCGAATAACCCTTTGCGGTTAGCGGTGGCTCCCGTGAATGAGCCCTTCATATATCCAAATAGCTCGGACTCAAGCAAGGTTTCGGTGAAAGCACCACAGTTTATGGAAATAAATGGTTTTTCCGCTCGCGGGCTTAGGTCGTGTATGGCGCGGGCGACCAGTTCCTTTCCGGTACCGCTCTCGCCGGTGATCAATACCGTCGATTGGACCTCGGCGACGGTCTCGATCATTTGAAAGATCGCATCCATCTTTGGCGAAGAACCGACTATGTTCGTAACGCTCCCGCGGTCGCGCTGTGCCCGTTTGAAGGCTCGATTCTCATCAATGAGGGCTTGCTTTTCGAGGGTTTTGCTGATGATGAGCTTGAGCTCTTCGACGTCAAACGGTTTTGTGATGAAATCGTCGGCACCGAGTTTGAACGCTTCGCGGGCGGTATCTACCGAGGCAAAGGCCGTCATCAGTACCACGCCGATCTCGGGTTGAGTTTCGCGAACGGCTCGCAGAAGTTCGATACCGTCCATATCGGGCATTTTCACGTCTGAAATGATCACGTCCGAAGGCTCTTCGGCCAGTAGCTCGAGGGCCTGCCGACCGTTCATCGCGGTGCGGATATTGTGCCCCTCATTGCCGAACACAAGGCTGAGCAATTGCCTGAAGCTCTGCTCGTCATCAACGATCAGTATATTTGCCATATTTTGGTCTTGAAAAGTTAACCCGAAACGTGATCGGCCGCAAACATTTTGACAAATCTCTGCATCGCAGTTCAAGGCGAACGCACGTCGTTATTTTTTATTCACATTCAAAAATCTGTTAAGAGCCAGATCGCTGCCATTCTGGTCATCAGGGTTTACAGGCATATTCCGCCGGCTTTGCTCGCCGGTCGGGAGATCGATCGTGATGGTCGTTCCCTTGCCTTCGAGGCTGCGAACATTTATTACGCCGTTGTGGTCGCGGACGATCTGATATACGATCGACAGCCCAAGTCCTGTGCCGCCCGACGTCGAATTTGAAAACGGCTCGAAGAGCTGTTCAACCTGTTCCGGCGACATGCCCTTGCCGGTGTCTTCGATCGAGATCCGGACGCGGTTGTTCGGGATCCGCTCCAGGCCGATCCGCAATTTTCCGCCATTAGGCATCGCCTGCATGGCGTTTCGCGCCAGGTTCCAAAAAATCTGGCGAAGCTGAGCCGGATCAGCCGCTATCATGATCGATTCGGACCCGGAATCGTCGATCAATTCGTGATGTGCTTCGACGTCGGGGCTGTGCCTTAACAGCTTCATTAACTCACGAACCGCCTCGGCGACATCCGTTTGAACAAATTCGGCAGCCGGCGGCCGTGCGTAGCTCAAAAAGTTGGTAATGATACTGTTTAGGCGATCGGATTCCTTCAAGATGATCTCCATTAACTCAGCATTCATCGATCCACGTTCGGTATTGGACTCGAGAACCTGGATCGCCCCACGCATCGCCCCAAGCGGATTGCGTATCTCGTGAGCGAGGCCTGCGGCAACGCGGCCGACGGCGGCCAAACGATCCTTTCGTTTAACGCTTTCCTCCATCGAGCGAATCTCGGTCAGATCCTGAAACGTTATGATCAGTCCCGTCGTTTCGCTGTTTTCGGAAAATAGTTGTGTGACGCCGTAACCGATCTTCACGGCGAAACCATCCGGCGTTATGAGATCTGCCTCAAAGCGCGGAACATGCTCGCCATTTTCGGCTGCATCGAGCGAGAGTTCGATCGCCTCGGTGATGTCGCCGAAGATCGAGTGGACCGATCTCGTGCGTGCTTCGGCCGACGTTAATCCGGTGATCTCGGTTGCGGCGGAGTTGAACGTGATGACATTCCCGTCGAGGTCGGTAGTTATCAAACCGGATCGGATCGATTCGATTATTCTCTCGTGTAGAACCCGAAGACTCGCTAACGACCGCTCGGTCGCCTCGAGTTGCTCACCCGAGTTTCTCCTTTCGCTTAGTCGAGACGCCAAAAGACCGACCACCAGAAACGCCACGATGTGAAAGCTGACGATCTGCACAACCTTGCTCGTGGCTTGTGCCGGGCCCGAAGGTTCCAGCACCAAGTTCACGGTCATCAGGGCTAAAATCGTGAATAGAAAGACGCACGAGACCGCCAGGAACAATGTCTGAAGCGGTCGAAGGAAAAAGCTGCCGACGCTGATCAGAACGATGTAGAGCGTAATATAAGGTGAGGTGAGGTCACCTGTCCGCCAGACGAGCCATGTTATCAGCAATGCGTCCATTAGGAACTGGAGGCGCACCTGCCAGGCGATCTCCTTGCTGAGACGCAAGAGAAAGAAGTAAAGGATCGTCAGTCCGACCGAAATAATAAAGACGAGAAACAGTCCCTGCGGAAAGCTTTCGAATGAGAGCTGCAGACGGCCGCTGTGCCAGATCCAACTCGTCACGAGCAACAAGAAGATAACCAAAAGCCGCCCGATTATAAGCGTCTGGATACGTTGAGTGTAGTTTGTATTGGCTGTCACTTGCTTTTCGGTTAAACTAACGCTTCCTGGACATCAAGCCGGCAAATTATGGAAAACAACAGCAAAAAACCGGAGGCAGAAATGACCGAAACCAGGCCTTGGGGCAGTTTCACGATCCTCGACGAAGCTCCAAACTTCAAGGCAAAGCGGATCGAGGTGCTTCCGGGAAAAAGACTGAGCTATCAACGGCATTCCAGGCGCTCGGAACACTGGTTCGTGACGTCCGGCACCGCTAAAGTAACATTAAACGGCGAGGAAAAACTAGTCACCAGCGGACAAGCGATCGACATACCGCTAGGATCGGCTCACCGTGTCGAAAATCCTCTCACCGACGAGAACCTTGTGTTTATCGAGATCCAGACCGGCGATTACTTTGGCGAAGACGACATCGTCAGGCTCGAAGATGATTTCGGGCGGAGCTAGATCGGGCATTGATCAGCGTTTTCCGGAGCCGGCATCTGTTATGGCCCGAACGGCTGACAGAAGGTCGTTTTCGATCAGGTCAGCATGTTCTGATGCCTTTTCGCGGTGTTTCGGGCCGTAACCGGTAAGCACCAGGACGCTTCGGATACCGGCGTTCACACCGGTCAGTACATCCAGCGACTTATCGCCAATTATCCACGACCCCGACATATCTATTTCAAAATCTGAACGAGCCGCTTCGATCATACCGGTAGCCGGTTTTCGGCAGCTGCATCCGGTATCGGGCAGGTGTGGGCAAAAATAGAACCCGTCGATCGCTCCTTCCAATTGTTGCTGAATGCGTTCGTGAATTTCCGTCATTGCCGCCTCGTCGAAATAGGAGCGGCCGATCCCTGATTGGTTGGTCACGACTATTACGAGATAGCCGTGTTCCTTAGCGATCCGTAACGCCTCGCGGGTGTAAGAGTACAACCGCAGATCGTCAACGTTTGAAAGATGGTCCACCTCTTCGATGAGTGTGCCGTCACGATCAACAAAGATCGCCGGTTTAGGTCGATTGCTCATTCTCTTCGGGATAAAGTGCCGCGACAACACTATCAAAAACGTTCGCGACCGTTAGTTTGGTCATGCATCGATGATCGATCGGGCAGTCGCGCAGCATACACGGCGAACATTCTACATTATAACCAAGGATGTCGGCATTGTCGGAATACGGCCGCGTCGTAGTCGGATCGGTCGGGCCAAATATCACAACGGTCTGAGTGCCCACCGCCGGTGCGATGTGGGCGAGCCCCATGTCGTTTGCAACCAGAACATCTAGCTCCGCTAAGAGAGCTACGGCTTCGGCGATCGTGGTCTTCCCGGAAAGGTCTATCGTATTTACGCCGGACTTTGTCGCCACCTCGGCGGCGACTTCGCCGTCATCGGCGGAACCGATCAGGACAATCGCGGCGTTGAGTTCTGTACTGAGCCTATTGGCGAGCTGAGCGTAATAATTAGCCGGCCACCGTTTCGCCCTGGAGTTTGTCGATCCGACACCCAACGCGATGATCGGTCCGGAAGTTCCGTCCGCAAGGTCTGCGAGCACGTTCGCGGCGGCATTTCGGCGCTCGGAGGAAACGTCGAGGCTGATATCAGGTACAGTCTGCCCGACCGTGTCGCTTCCGATGATCCGCTTTTCGATCTCGCTGACGAGATTCAGATAGTAAAAGACCTCATGACGCCGAGCTTTCCATTCTGGTACAGCGACCGGGTCGGTCAACAGCAGTCCGCGGAGGTCCTTGTTGTATCCGATACGGCGGGGTATGCGCGAAAGGTAAGACGTCATTGCCGATTCAAAGGAGTTCGGCAAAATTATCGCCAGATCATAATCGTCCTTTTTCAAGAACTGCGAATTATCCAGTACGTCGCGGATCCGCCATTTGGCCGGATCATAAGTGACGATCTCGTCCAAAAAATCCGCATCACAAAACAATCCATCCGCCCACGTGCGTGTATGCAGCGTTATCCAAGCATCGGGAAAGATGCGCCGGAGTTCCCGCAGTGCGGGAACCGACATCACGGCGTCGCCGATCCAATTTGTTCCTCGGACAAGAATCTTCACACGAAAAAGTTAACAGGGAAAATATTGATAAACAAGGTGCTGACTCGCGGCCTTTCCGGGCCCAGCATTTAGAAGAGGGTTTTTAGACCGTCTTCGATGCCGATCTGCGGAGCCCACTCCAATTCCTGGTCGATCCTCGACAGGTCAGTCACGTAATTGTACGGAGTCGGGTCAGGCAGCGGATTTTCCTCGTCTATAACGGCTTGAAGGCCGGAAACCTCTTCCATTTTGCCGATGATCTGGCGAAGCGACAGTGCATGTTGCGGCCCGCCGCCGATATTGTAGGTTCCGTGGCGTATGATCGAATCAATAAACGAACGACACGCGGCGGCGAGGTCGTCGACGTGTAGAATGTCCCGGATCGGGAGTCCTTTTCCGGGAAGCCTGATCCGTTCGCCGAAATTTATCGCGTTGGCAAAGTGGCCGATAATATTTGGGGAATTTCCCGCCGACGGCGGAGCATATGGTGTCGCCAGGCGAAAGATACATGAACGAAACGCCCTCTGATGAGCGTAATAGTCAACATAGTGTTCGGCGATGAGCTTTGACCATTCGTGGGCCGACTGCCCGGAGTACATCGTTTGACAAGTCTCCGGTACGTTTTGGTAATTCCCCGCAAAACAACCATAGATGTCCTTGGATGAAATAAAGACGAAAGCTGCGTCTTTACGGACCCTCTCGAGCAAATTTATCGTTCCCTGAACATTGGTTTGAAACGTTTCCGCCGAAGTTGCGAATGACCTGTCGAGCCTTGCCGCCATGTGGATGACGGCGTCATATTCGCTAATGTCGGTCAAATCGTCAACGTCCAACAGATCTCGCCCGCCTCGTCTGGACAGATCGTCGGCGTCGAAAAACTTACGAACGTGCGTGCCAAGATAGCCGGTGCCGCCGGTTACAAGTACTTTCATTTTTTGCTCATTTCCACCAATCGTTTTACCGATTCGGCCTTGCCGATCACGATCAGTAAGTCACCGTCGTCTATCAGCGTATCGCCGTTCGGGTGAAAGGTAAGTTCGCCGTCCTTACGTCTGATAGCAACGACTATCAGGCTCAATTCACTCATCAAATTAGTGTCCTTCAGCAATTTACCGGCATAGTCCGAGGTTGCGTCGATCGCGATCTCCTCAAATACGAGGTCCAGAGTTTCGGCCACGATCGAATCCATAAAATCGGCGATCGCGGGTTTAAGAAGAGCCCTGGCCATCGACTGGCTGCCAATTATCGTCGGGGCCACGACTCGATTTGCCCCCGCTCGTATGAGTGTCGGCTCCGCCTGTTCTTCGACCGCTCGGGCGACGATGTGAAGGCCCGGATTAAGTCCGCGGGCGGTGAGTACAACGTAAACATTAGCGGCGTCGTCCGCGAGGCACGCCGCAAGGCCGCGGGCACGTTCGACGCCGGCGGCGAGAAGATTAGCTTCCGAGGTAGCGTCGCCGATCAAAAAACGCGAGGCTTCGCTCTCAAGATCAGAGAGCTTTCGCTCGTCACTTTCGATTATTACGAACGGTAGGTCCTGCCGCTGCAGGTTCCGGATGATGCGTCGTCCGACCCTGCCGGCACCGCAAACGATGTAATGGCCATGGAGTTTTTCCATATCTTTGAGTTTTCGCCGAAGACTGTAGGCCTCGATGAGTTCAGACTGGATGACGGCCTGAGCGAGGACCGTTAGAGCGTAAAGCACCGTGCCAACGCCTGTAAGCATAAGCAGAATGGCAAATACGCGGCCGCCTGTTGAGACCGGAGCCAGGTCGCCATACCCGACGGTCGTAACCGTCTGGGCCGAAGTGTAAAAGCTATCGAGCCAGCTAAAGCCCTCGATGGCCCGGAAACCCACGGCACCGACGACGATCATACCGATCACGACAAACGCCGCGAAAAGCAGTCTGCGTCCGGTTATCGTCTGAAATGCCTGTGGGATTGAAATTCTCATCCGTAATATTATGGTCGACACGCCTGCCGTAAAACCGATATGATTAAGCAGGGCAGTCGCCCAAGTCGATAATCTCACTTATTTCACCGTTATTCCAACGTCCGGATGCAGGATAGCTCGCCGATAAAAAGCACAAGATCAAAGAAGCCGCCGCCGTCCTGGGTGCGTGCCCGCCGAGGGTCGGTATACAAGGCTCCGCCGCCGTCGCGGTTTCGGCGGACGCTAAGGTTTTTCTTCAATGGATGGACAATATCATTCACCCTGATCGGTCTCTTGGCGGCATTCCTGACGCTGACGTACTTCTGGTTCGAATTCTCGGACCGGATCGATAGAAAACTCCTGTCCGGCGATGTTTTTACCCGATCGGCCGGTATCTACTCGGCTGCGAAGACGATCCGGGTCGATGAGGCTTCGTCGGCCGAATCACTCATACAATACTTGAAATCGGCTGGCTATATCGAGCGGAATGACCGTGCCGACAAGGCCCGCAGCCGATATTGGGTCGAGAACGACGTCCTGAACATCGAGCCCGGGGTGACCGGCACGATCGACGGGCAAAAGGTCTTTCCGGCGCTGGCCGTCCGGTTCAAAAAGGACGGCCGGTCGGTCGCATCTATGACCGACAAGGACGCCGGGGCCGAGGTCAAAGAGTCCAGGCTGGAACCGAAATTGCTGAGCTCGATCGCCGCAGAGGGAGACGGCCGAAGGCGATCCGTCAGTTTTACAGATCTACCGCCCCACTTGATAAAGGCGATAACGGTGACCGAGGATCGTGCTTTTTTTGAACACTATGGTGTGAATCTTCGCGGTATCGCGCGTGCATTATGGCGGAGGTACGACCCGGACGAAAATTCGCGTCTTAATAATCAGGGCGGTTCGTCGATCACCCAGCAGCTGATCAAGAATATGTTGCTGACTAACGAAATGACGTTGACTCGGAAGCTGACCGAAGCATACATGTCCGTCATTTTGGAAACGCGGCTTTCGAAACAAGAGATATTCACTCTGTACGCTAATCAGATCTATTTAGGGCAGCAGTCCGGCGTGTCGATCTACGGCGTCGGCGAGGCGTCAAACGCATATTTCGGAAAGGATGTAACGCAGTTGTCATTGCCGGAGGCGGCTTTCCTTGCCGGTATTATCCGCAGCCCCAATCGCTACAATCCCTATAAAAACCCGGCAAAGGTAACTGAGCGCCGAAATCAGGTACTCGAATCGATGCTTGAGGCCGGTGAGATCACACAGCAGCAGTACTCTGAATCAAAGCAGACCCCGGTTGAACCTAAACAGATATCAAATACAAAGGATCTGCAAGGAATGCCGTACTTTTCGCAATACGCGATCGAGGAACTCCCAAAGATCGTTAGCGATCCTGAGGCTCTGCAGCACCTTCGAGTTTATACCTCGATCGACCCCGACCTTCAGCGTGTCGCATACGAGACCGTAAGCAAACGGCTCGAAGCTCTCGACAAACACTTTCCAAAAAAACCAAAAGGCAGTCTAAATGCCGCATTGGTAGCGATCCGTCCCAAAACGGGTGAGATAGTTGCAATGGTCGGGGGACGCGATTATCTCGAGAACCAATTTAATCGGGCTACCGACGCGATGCGCCAACCTGGTTCAGTATTCAAGCCATTTGTATATGCGGCCGCGATAAATTCAGCATACGATTCCGGCTCGCGGATATTCACGGCGGCGAGTATCTTCAGAGACGAGAAGAAAACATTTACGTTCAATCAGGACACTTATACGCCGGGTAATTTTGGCGACGTATTTTCTAACAAGGAAACTACGCTTCGCGATGCCCTCGTGAAAAGCAAGAATGTCATTACGGTAGATCTCGCGATGCAATTAAATGTCGGCAAAGTGATGAATTTTGCTGCAAAAGCGGGATTTCCAAAGGTCGAGAAAGCATATCCGTCGATGGCTCTCGGAACCGCCGAAGCCACACCTCTGCAGGTCGCGACCGCCTACACGATGTTTGCCAATTTGGGCGACCGCGTATTGCCAATGCCGATCAAGCAGATCACGACAGGTGACGGCCGTACGATCTCGTTGCAGACGCCCGATCGCAAAACGGTGGTCCGGCCCGACGTCGCATATGTGATGGACGACATAATGAAGGACGTCATCAATCGGGGTACGGCGGCGTCCGCACAAGGTTGGGGGTTCCGGAATATTGCGGGCAAAACCGCGTTTGCCGGCAAAACTGGCACGTCGCGTGACGGGTGGTTCGCCGGATTTACGCCCGAGCTGGTATGCGTGGTTTATGTCGGATTTGATAATAATGATGATCTGGGAATGAAGGGCTCAGATTCAGCGCTGCCGGTATGGGCCGATTTCATGCAGCAGGCACTTAATATGCACCCGGAGTGGAATGGCGATTGGGCCATGCCGGGCGGTATTAAAAAGGCCGAGATCGATATCCGCAACGGAACGCTCATTCGTGAACTCGACGCTTCCGATTCGGCATTGACCGGCAAGACACCGACGCCCACACCTTCGCCGAAAAAGCCATCGCCAGAAGCCGTTACGAACGTTTACGACGAGCCGTTGCCCGAGCCGCCCAAGGAAGTGTTTGTGACCGATGTGCCGGCTGAGTTTCGACGAGTCGAACTCTTCTTGCTCGGTACTCTGCCGAACCGCAACATGGTGCCGACGATCGATGAGAGTCTAAACCCGAACTCGGAACCGTTGCCGACGCCGGTACCGACGCCGCTCTCCGGAACGTGGCAGGACGGAGCCGAGCCGCCTGGGGCACCGGCGGAGAAGAAAGACGGCAAGAGCGGATCGCAGGGACGCTCGCGCGGAACCCTGACCGTTATGATCTGTCCGCTGACGGGAATGCGGGCCACAATTAATTGCCCGACCAAAGAGGCACGGTCGTTCTCTGAGGACACTCAGCCAAAGGAATTCTGTACATTTCATCGCTGATCGCGAAAATATTTGCAACCGACCCCAAAAATTGAAAAAATATTGCAAGAACGTACTTGTACGCCGTTCTAGATGGCGCAGTGTTGATCTGGGTTGGCAACGAACAGTTTCTTTTGCGTTAACGTTGCGGAAAGACGGCTTGGGTCATTCTGGCTGTGTGGATGTCAGCTTGCGGGCGGCAAGAGCCCGTTTCCGAATTACTTTTAGAGGTAAAAAATGAGAAGCACAATTGTTTTATCGACAGTTTTGGCGGTCAGTACCGCCCTTGTGGGCGCATGCGGCAGCGCAGCGACCAACACGACACCGAACAAACCGGAAAATAAACCGGTTGCAACCCCGCTTCCGGTACAGCCGACCACGCCGGTAACCGCTCCAACGGTCGCACCGCCGGTCGACACCAAGGAGAGCAAGGACGCAAAGGATGTTAAGGAGCCGAAACCGACCGACTTGAAGGCAGCCGAAAAGGACAAGGAGACCAAACCGGTAGCGAAAGAAACGCCGAAGAAATAGCATCATTTAGGATACTATCTCGCATCGATGGGACGGTCCTCAAGGGCCGTCCCATTTTGAGTTGATGCGGACAGCGCAAGGTATGCTATTCTCGAAAGCAACGGAGAAGAACGCAATGAACAAAAGCCTTTCGAACATGCTTTTCGCCGCCGCACTTGTGGTCCTGTCGGGTCTGGCCTGCGGCGATCTTGGTAACTCCAACAAGGGTGGGGATAAACCATCAAATGGCGGTAAGCCGTTGGTTGAAGACAAAGCCAAGCCGAACGACAAACCAGCAAAACTCGACAGCTATTCGATAAAGGGAATTAAGTTCGCATATTTCAAGATCCCAGCCGGGCTAAAGAAAGAAGAACTGATCGAACTGGCACAGAAACTTCATGATCAGGAGCCGGATACACAGTTGGTTTTGGTCGATGACGATTCGGAACTGGCGGACTACATCAAGTACGCCAAGGCGATAAGCGGAATAGGCGAGATCGAAAAGCCGATGCCGATGGAGTGGGCCGATAAGCACATTATCGCTAATGTCCAAAAATATATGAGCGGCAAATTCGTCCTTTGCGAAGGTTACGGTTCGTCGGAAATAGCTGAGCTCAAGTAAAGCTATATCTAGACAAATATCTCCAAAAGACGCCTTACGGGCGTCTTTTTTTGCGGGGGTGATACGTTTGCGTGGTGATCTACGCCCTACAAAGCAAGGGGAAGTATCTGACTGCCCGGGAGATCATATATGAACAAAACGTGTCTTGAATTGATCCGCCGATTAGTGAGTTCGGTGTTATTGATCGCGGCCATTGTACCGAGCATGGGCGTTTGGGCGCAGCGAAAGCCATCGGGGAAAACCTCGGCGTCGAACAAGGCTCCGGCGAGCCCACCGAAGTGCTCCGGTGCGTGGACAGGGACTATCACGTACACACGCACGCAATCGCAGAACGACAATAAACGGGTCGAGCGTGTATCCGGGCGAGGCTATGACACCCGCGACTGGCAGATGAAATATGACTACAAGGCGCAAGTCGCGGTCATTGAAAGTCCGGAAAGGAACGGCACCAGCGAAGGCCGGGCGACTATCAATCACTCGTTTTCTTCGATCGAAAAGGTGGACGCAGTAGAAAAGAATTCATGCGACCGGGGTAAGACGTGGCGTGATATGCGCGGGACATCAACGTCAAAGTCCGAGGCTTCGGCCAGCGAGGCCGGTGTTTCAGCCAATGTGACCGTCGGGGTCAACGATGACGGAACCTATTCGGTCAGCGTCGGCCTGCCGCAGATCCGGGGCAAGATAAAAGGCAGTCAATCGTCATCCTTCAGCGGCCAATGCACACCAAAGGAGGGAAAGGACCTTTCAATGCCTGAGTCAGACACGAGCGTCGACGGCAATTCGCTGACAAGTGACGGTTCCAACCGTGTCGACCCCGCAAATCCTAACAAATTATCCGGCAGCTTTAGCCAGACCTTTGCCGGAATGACCGAGACGATCGTCTGGAATCTTGAGAAGTGCGGAGCCCCGCTCCGGATCACTGATCTCAAATTCGAGGACATGAAGTTCCCCAATTGGGACGACTGGCAAGAGGTCGTAGAGCAAAAAGGAACGATCGACGGCAACTGGGTCAAGATCAAGGCAAAGGTTCTAAACGCCTCGGGCGAATCGCGTGAGGCCGAGCTTGCCGTGAAGGAGACCTACAAGGGCGACAAGTGGGACGGAGCACGGCCTGATTATCCATTGAAGGACAGCACCGTGAACGTCAGGCTCGATCCGGGCGAGGAACGCGAAGTCGAGGTGCTGTGGGATACGAGCGGATTTGCCTGGTTCGATGACGGCCGTCCGCGGCTCGTTCAACGGGTCAAGGCTGAACTTTGGGAAAAGAACAAGCTGGTGGACGACGAGACGCGAAATATCAAGATCGCGCCAAAGCCGCTGGTTCTCGTACACGGACTGTGGAGCAATTGGCATGCGTGGGAGGCATGGCAGAATATCTTGACCACCTCACATTCATACGATTGGAAGGCGTTTCCGGTGGGTGAGAGGCCTGACAAGGGCGTTATGAATACCGGCGGCAGTTTCCTATCGACGCAACCGACCAATTCGATCGCCGAAAACGCGCGCCAGCTCCAAAGCTACATCCAGTACGCCCAGGAGGACCGGAACGCGTGGCATGTCGACATCGTCGCTCACTCGATGGGCGGGCTTATCTCACGGTATTACATCGCTCAGATGATGGAAGGGAATCTGCCGGACGGCCGCCCGAAGGTCGCTCATCTGGTCATGCTCGGAACCCCGAATATGGGCAGTCCGTGTGCCGATGTGATGAATCTCGCGTTCGAGCTTACCGGTAACAACGTGGAGGCTGTCAGGCAACTGAGGCAGGAATATGTTGCGGGATTCAATCGGATCAATACCGCCCGAAAGGGAGTTAGGTTTTCGGTGCTTGCCGGTAATCCGCTGCCGACAATGTGCAAAACCATCGTGTGGAACGACGGCGTCGTGCCGGTGCCGTCGGCAAAATGGGTGATCGCAGACAATGCTGAATCCAAAAGCATCCACACGGACCTGACCGGGACCGCCGACTTCTCGACATTTGTAAAGCCGCGTCTGGCGATCGGCCCCCGGGGCGAGCATTATCCGGAAGCTCCTACAGTGCCCGCGGGAGTTGCCGCGTCCGAGCCGGGATCGTTCCTTGATCGGATCGCTCCGCTTGAGTATTCACGATCCGGCCCATTCGTCGGAGAATGGGATCCCGCATTGGCCGAGGAGCCCTTCGCAAAGGCGTTGGCGCTCGCACCAGGGGCGGCGGCTGAGATCGAAATACCGGTTACGGGAGCAGCAAACTTCGGCATAACGTTCATGTCGGATCCAAAGGTCGAGGCGATACTGGCCGACGCGGCCGGGAATGTTGTCGGCAAGAATCTGGCAGGTTCACCCGAGTCACGCGGGTGGTTTCGATCGATCTTTTACGACAAACCGGTCACGGCTGGCACTTGGAAACTGCGTATCCAAAACAAAGGGGACGCCGATTACAAGTTTGTCGTGACCTCCTGGAGTAACGCGGCAAAGTGATCAGACCAATAAAAAGCAGGAACCGCCGAGTCGTCATCGGCGGTTCTTTCTGCGTTTGAGATCGCGCTTAGGATCGCATCTCGTCGATCATCCCGGCGATCGTCTGCTTTAGGTGGTCCGTAACGACCGCGTACTTGTCGTCGTCAGCCGAAGCTTTGGCGGCGATGACTTCGCGGGCGAAAATCGGCTTGCCGACCGAGATCTTGACCTTTGCCGGCCTGATGCGCCATGAGTTTCGGGGCCAAACCTTGTATAAGCCATCGATGGCGATCGGGACGATCGGCATATCGAGTTCGGTCGAAAGAATAGCCGCACCTTTCTTAAACCCGTGAAGTTCGCCGTCAAACGCCCGTTCGCCCTCGGGATAAATATTGAGCACTTTGCCATTCTTGAGGCCGATGGCGCCCGCCTTCATGGCACGCATCAGTTCGGTATCGGGATTAACCGGAACGACGTTCAGCATCTTGGCGACGAACCGCATAAATGAATTCGCAAAGAACTCGCTCGCCCCAACGTGAAAGATATTGCGGAACAACGCGTACGGATAATTCGAGCAGATCACGAACGGGTCAAGAAAACTCTGATGATTGGGGCAGATGATAAATGGACGCTTCAGATCGCGCAGCTCGCTGATCCCTTTTACCTCGAGCATCATAAAGACGCGGCAGAAGAGGTTAAAGCACTTGTAAACAACAAAAGCAAATCCCGCAAAAAGCGGGCGGTCCTTAAGTACGGCCCGCACCTCCGGGAAATCGTCGTCTGCGTCATTTACGATCTTGTTCCAGTTGAGGTCGACTGAAACGCCCTCCATCTCGGCACCGCCGTGTTTGTTTACTAGTTCGATGACCTGCCTGACCGTCAAAGCGGTGGCCGCCTCGTCGCCCTCAAATTCGGTGTTAAATGCCTGCTCAAGTGCGGCAAACGCCTCGGCACGTGCCAGACTGTCTAGTCCGAGATCGATCTCGAGGTTCATTTCGGGATGGATTACATCGGCATCTTTTGCATTTTGACGGATCGCTGCGATGACCGACGATGCGGTTCCGGTATCGAGCAACTGCTTATCCTCAGAGGAGAATTCCCAGGTCGTCGATTCCTTGGCCTCGGCGGAAATAATGCCCGATTCGACCTCTTTTTTCAGCTGAAACCGCTTGATCTTGCGTGTCGCCGTCCGAGGTAAAGGCTCGACCCTGATCAAATAGTCGCGAACCCGCTGATATTCGGGCAGCTCGCGCCCGAGAGAGTCGAGTTCATGACGAATGGCCTCTTTTGAATTAGCGATCTTTGCCTGTTTGAGATAATCAAAATCCGGGACGACCACAGCGGCGAGTTTCTCGGCTCCGGCCCTGGCCTCACTTTCGTCGGCCACACCGATAACGGCGAGTTCGGCAACAAGCGGGCATTTTAGATAATGGACCTCGAGGTCCTCGGGATGAACGTTCTTGCCGGACGGTAAGACGATCACGTCTTTGCCGCGGCCGACGATGTAAAGATGGCCGTCTTTGTCCAGTTTGCCCAGGTCGCCGGACCGAAACCAACCGTCCTCGGTAAATGATTCGGCCGTCGCCTGCGGATTCTTGTAATACCCCGCAAACACCATCGCCCCGCGGATCAAAACCTCGCCCACGCCCTCAGCGTCCGGGTCGGCGATCTTGATCTCAATGCCGTGCATCGGTTTTCCGACCGAACCGACACGGTTGTCGTCCTCATATGTAGCGGTCGCAGCACCCGAGGTTTCGGTCAACCCGTAACCCTGCAGGATCGTAAACCCAAGTTTGTGAAAATCCTTGGCGACCGCTTCGTCAAATCGTGAGCCCGCAGAGATGGCGATCCGGAGGTCACCGCCAAATGATTCGTGCACGGCGCCGAAGAACTTGCGGCCGAGGTTGATGTTAAGCGTATCTCGCAGCGTGCCGTTGGCCGCCAGCATTGTCCTGAAGAGCGCCTGCACCGTCTTGGGTTTGGCCGCGACCGTGTCAAAGATCTTTTTATGAAACAAGTACCAAAGCCTCGGAACCGTTGTCAGGATCGTCGGCCTGAACGCTTTCATCGCCTCGCTCAGGGCCGCCGGCGTAAGTTCTTTAAGGTATCCGACCTCACAGCCGTAGGTCGTCGCGATCCACATATTTACGATCTGCAGATAGGCGTGGAAAAGCGGCAGCAAAGAAAGGATCTTTTCCTTGTCCGAAAGCTGAAGCACACGATTGACGCCCTCGAGTTCGGCGACGATGTTGCCGTGCGTCAGCGGAACGCCCTTTGGCGTACCGGTCGTACCGCTTGTGTACATTAGGAGGGCTGTATCGGTGTCCCGTGCCTTTGGCACCTCGGCGGCAAAGCTCACGGGATATTCAGTCGCCGCCCAATCGTCAAAATTCTGAAAGCCGTTCGAGCTTTCGTTCATTCCCCAAACGACGGCCGGAATATGCCGGCCGAGCCTTTCCTCGATCTGGGTGAAGCGTTCGGTCTGGTCCGGCGAGAGGAACGCGACCTTTGCCTCGGAATTCTCGAGGAAATTGGTGATCGTCTCTATCTCGCCGTGCGGATCCATCGGGACGATGACTGCGCCGTGATATACAGACCCGAGGTATGCAACGGCCCATTTCGGGTGATTTTCACCGATCAGTGCGACGCGGTCGCCGAAATTGACACCTTCCTGACCCAATCGAAACGCGACTGACCGAACATCGTCAAGTAGTTCACCGTAGGTGTAGGTAGCGTCGTCAGAGCCGACGATGCGCATCGCGGTCTTTTCAGGACGTGCCTCAAATGACTCGATCAGGCGTTCGCAAAATGATTTAGACATAATGATCGTGCGGGTGCGATTATCTTAGTCCGACAGCAATTTGAGTGCAAGCGTACGGGCCTGGGATCGGATCTCGGTTTTCGCGGTAGTTGTCCGGAATCCGGCGAAGTGGTTCTCTAAAATCCCCTGATCGGCAAATGAAACATAGTACGTGACACCGTTTCAGTTATGTCCCTGCGGGACGCGGACGCGGATCGCGTTTGGGACGATCTCATAAACGGCGGGCAGTTTACCCGGAAGTTCCCCATCGGTCTCGAGTCGTATCTCGGTGCCGTTATCGGCGGAGCGAACCGTGATCTTGCGGGCCAGCGTGTCATGCACCTCGTTGAGGCTAAGGTGCGTCCCGCGATACAGCGTATATGCGTTGACGAGTATCTTGGCTGTTCCGATATCGCCAATGTTAATGACGTCGAGAAATCCGTCGTTGATCTTTGCCTCGGGAGCGATCATCATCCCGCCGCCGAAGTAACGTGAATTTGCGATGCAAAAGTTGATCGTCTGCACCGTCCGCTCTTCACCGTCATCAAGGCTGACACGGATCGTGACCGGATCGATATTCAATACTTCCTGCAGGGTCGAGGCCGCAAAATTTGCCTGGCCGCGGAGCGATTCGACCGGGAGCCAGTCAAAGACCTTGGCGGATTTAACCCGTTTTATGATCGACGCCGCAAGGCCGAATGACGATACGTTGAGGAAATAGCGGCTGACCGTCCTTCCGTCAAAGTCCGAAAATGTGACCTTTCCCGCGTCGACCCAACGGGTCTCGCCGGTCCTTAATGCAGCCGCCGCTTCGCGGTTAGAGTTCGGCAGCCCCAGCGTTCGCCGAAAATCGCCGCCCGTGCCCGAGGGCATCACGCCGAGTTCTACGTCCTTGCCCGATCTCAGGATGCCGTTCGCCACTTCGTTGATCGTTCCATCGCCGCCGCAGGCGATGATGAACGGCCTGCCCGCGTTGGCGGCACGTTCGGCGATGTCGATGGCGTCGCCCTGACACTTCGTGAACGCAACACTGAACGGCCCGAAGTGGGCACGAATGTCGGCCGCCGTGCCGGACCAGTTTTGCTGAGTCGAGCCGGCTGCCGATCGCGGATTGACGATCACGAGCGGCAGCGACAGGTCGGCGTTGGGTATTGCGTTCTTTTTAGCCACGGTTCTCAATGAAAACCTATTCTGATGCCCGGCGGACAAAAAATAAAGCGCGCATGCAGACCTTTTGCGGGAAAACGGCGTTCGGACGGCCGGATCAGCGGACCGACGGCTTCGAAGCCATAAATGCTTCGATGTCGCTGATCTTTCGCGGCAATGACCTGGTCATCCATTCGACGCCGGTCGGCGTGACGAGCATATCGTCCTCGATCCTGACGCCGATCGACTTGTATTTCTCAAAGGCAGGCCGCACTTTGGCAAGAAATGCCTTATTTGCCGGCGTATCCGGCAGGTAGTCGAGAGCGTCCTCGCGAATATAGATACCGGGCTCGTTGGTAAAGACCATTCCGGCCTTGAGCGGTACGCCGTACCTGCCGACATCGTGGACGTTCATCCCAAGCCAGTGGCCGAGCCCGTGCATATACCACATACGATATTGCGGCGAATTCTTATCCGTTATGAGCCCGAGATCAAAGAGCCCGTCGATGATCACGCGATCGGCGACAGCCCCAAGTTCCGCCATGGTCACGCCTGGTTTCGTCGCCCTGGCGACGGCCTCCTGAGCGTTGTAGACGATCTGATAGATATCGGCCTGTTCTTTTGTGAATTTACCGTTTACAGGAAAGGTCCGGGTCACATCGGCCGTGTAATGGTCGTACTCGGCCCCGACGTCCATCAGCAGCAACGCTCCTTTTGTTACCGGACCCTGCGGTTCCTCGTAATGTAGCGTTGTCGCATTGGGGCCGCACCCGACTATCGACGGATAGCCCCAATAGTCTGCATTGCGGCGACGAAACGTATATTCGACCTCTGCCTGGACCTCATACTCCATCGACAAATTGCCCGCCGTCGCCCACGAACGCATATGGGCCTCGGTCGTAATGTCGATCGCGTGCTGAAGCAGCTTGATCTCGTACGGCGATTTGATATGGCGGAGGTCGGCGAAGATCGGCTGCGAATTTTCCACCTGATAGCCGGTTAGCGATCTCGAAAATGCTTCTTCCTGACGAAACTCACGCTTGCCGTCATTATCGGTCTCGCCCTCGGGCAGCAGAAGGTACACTTTTGTGATCGTTTTGTCCGAATGATCCTTGAGGCTTTGCAGAAAAGCCGGCCGCTCTTTGGCGTCGACAATATTGCGGATACCCGACAAACGGACGGCATCTTCGTTCGAGTACATTTTGCCGTTCCAAGTCTCAAACTGCGGATTTCGCTTCGGCAAATAGACAGTTTCGGTTACCTTTCCGCCGGATTTGCGGATCACCAGCATCAGATTGGCCTGTTTGAGGGCCGTGAGGTAATAGATATTGTTTTCCTGCCGCAAAACATAGTCGACGTCATTGGTATATATCCGCGGCTCGGCGCTGAACATTACCATAATGCTGTTGTCCGCCATTTGGGCGGCAACCGCGGCACGCCTGGCGGCAAGTTCCGCGTGTCGCTCCGCGTCAGTGAATTTCGGTGCTGACGGCGCATATTTGATGCCTTCGGGGCCGAAAGCCTGGATCCGGGCGGTGCCGGCGGAAATCATCGCAAATACCAGAACAATGACGAACTTTTTCATTTTTTTACCTCTAACTCGATGTCGCGTCTAGACGTATTGCCAAAATAGTCGGATGCGAAGACCGATAGCCTGTATGTCCCGTTCTCAAACGCCGCAGCGTCAAGAAAGGCTTCGCGGCAGCTGTCGCCGCTAACAAAATTGGTGGCGATATAGCTAAATATCGTCTCGCCGGTCGCTCCGGAATGGCTGCCGTTCGCATATACGAATCTGAGCGAATCGTTGGACGGCAACCTGTCAAACCTGATCTCGCCCAGCGGCCCGGGCGAGACGCGTGCGTCGCGGTCCCAAACCTCGTAACCGGCACTAAAAACACCCAACCGCCGCCGTTCGGCGTTGCCGTCGACCTGATCATATGCCCGGACGACGATCCGCAGTCTGTCTGTCAGCGTAATACGCGAACGATCGGAAACGGTTTCGACCAAATTCCAATTTTGGTCATAAATCGATACTTTTTCGATCACAGGCGGACGCGAATCTGAGATGCCGGGCAATTTCAGTGCGTCCAGAGCATTCATTTCCGAACCGCTACGCCCGGCGATCAAGTGCACGTGGTTCATCGGGTTGAGCGTGCCGATCGGCTCGCCGGCCTTGAATTTTGTCCCGCGGGGCACCCTGACGCCGACCGTTTTGCCAACCGCGTCCTTTTGAAACCGAAACCTCTCGTCGCCGAACGGTTCGCCCGACGCATTGCGTCCGAGACGAATGTGGATATAACCGATCGTTGGCATCCGTATCAGTTCGCGAAGCGTTCCGAAGTTTTCGGCCGCGGCCGTTCTCAGTACCTTTTCATCGCGGATGAATCTCGCCGATTCACCGTAATTGCCCGCGATGTCGAGCCCGTTGTGATACCAGACCTGATCGGCGCCGGGGCTCATCTCACCGCGTATCTCGCCGAGCGTACCGGCGATATCGCGCTTGGCCGACGGCGGGTCGAACGGCCAGCGGCCGGGCTGCTCCTCGCGAAAGGCAGCGGGCTTATCGCGAAGGGCGTCGATCTCGGACGCGGTGATCGTGCGGACGGGCTTGTCGGCCGAGATCCGGCGGACGAGGCGATTTTCGCTGTCGGCGACGATCAGGTCGCCGTTTGCGGCAAAGGCGAGCCCCGAAGGCCGGTTAAATCTCGACCGGGCGGCAATGCCGTCGCGGAGCCCGCGGCCGTCGTCCGAGATGGTCGTAACGAGCGGCATCGCCGAACCGCCGATCCGTCGGATCGCGTTGCCGTCAGCGACATAAATAATGCCGTCGGCATCGGCGATAACGGCCGACGGCTGGACGAAGGACGCCGTTGCCAAAAGGCCGTCACGAAGGTCGCCGCCGCTGCCCGTGAGCGTCGACGTGCGGCCGTCAAACTCGACGACGCGAATGCGGCGGTTGCCGCTGTCGGCCACAATGAGGCGTTCGCCCCAGAGAGCGACCGAGACCGGCGTATCAAACCGCGCGTCCTGCCCGACGCCGTCGGCAAATCCGGTAACGCCGCCGGCGATCGTACGGACCGTGCCGTTTTCGATCACGCAAATGCGGTCATTGTAGGTATCGGCGACAAATATACGGCCATCCGCATGAACGGCGACACCGACCGGCGCGTCAAATGACACCGTCGCGGCGGAGCCGTCCGAACGGCCGGGTTTGCCCTCCGTGCCGGCAACGGTTGCGGCCTTGCCGTCCGCATCGACCGACCTGATCGTGTGCGACCCGGCATCGGCGACGATGAGGCTGCCGTCCGGGGCGAAAGCGATGGCCGACGGCGTATCCAACCCCTCAGCGAAAACGCTGGTCTCGCCATCGCCCGTCAATCTCAATATCCGGCCATTCTGTCCGTCGGCGATGTAGATGATGCCGCCCCGTGCCGCGACCCCGAACGGTTCGCCGATATCGCCGGCGGTCCCGGCGACGGTACCCGTGTGGATCAACGGGCGGCGAGCGGGCTCGGTCAGACCGCAACTGGCCGCAAACGCGAGGAGAAAGGCGGCCAAGGCCGCCGCGGCCGATGTTTTGCCCCACGGGGCATCTGCGGCAATTCGGCGGAAACGGCGCCGGAAATAAGATTTTGCTAACGTCTGCGGCACTCTGATACTATAGCGACACACGGGTAAATAATTCAAAAATCAGGGAGATAATATATGTTTTCATTACAGGACCTGCTCGGTCAGGAACAGGGAACTCAGGCCGTCGAACAGATCAGCCAGAATGTCGGGGCCGATTCGTCGCTGGTGAACTCAGCGATCCAACTCGCACTGCCGGCCCTTATCAACGGCCTCGCCAATAACGCATCGACACCGGAGGGAGCCGAGAGCCTGAACACCGCTCTCGACAACGACCACGCGGGCGGCGGTATCCTGGACAATCTCGGCGGCCTCGCCGGTATGATCTTCGGCGGAGGCCAGGCGGCACCGCCGCCGCGTCAGGCCGATGCGGGCGGCATCCTCGGTCACATTTTGGGTGCCAACCAGGGTGCGGTCGCCCAGGACGTCAGCAATCAGACCGGCCTCGGGATGGGTCAGGTCGCACAGATACTGATGTTTCTGGCCCCGATCGTAATGGGCTATCTCGGCAAGCAGAAACAGCAGCAGGGCGTCGGTGCCGACGGCCTCGGCGGTTTGCTCGGCGGCCTGCTGGGCGGTGCGGCACAGCCCGCACAGCAGCAGTCCAGCGGCAACGCGATACTCGACATGGCCTCGAATATGCTCGACAGCGACCGCGACGGCAGTGCGATGGACGACATCGCCTCGATGGCGTTCAAGTACATCACGAACAAATAGTTAGTCGATCGGCACCGCCCGACATCGATAAAACACCGAACCGAAAGCCGCCGGACCACACCGGCGGCTTTTTTCAAATTGACCTGATCCCGCGTCAGTCGAACCGCCGAATGCCGACTTGACGCCGCGATCAACCAGCAACAGATCCAAA
>CALDGX010000112.1 GCA_937941715.1 uncultured Chloracidobacterium sp.
GCACCAAGGCCGCCCGGTTTCGATCATCAACCTTTCGGTATAAGTCGGGGCGGCCATGGTCATCATCAACATACAAATTCACCGTTCATCAATTAGCCGCAGTCTTCAGAGACTTCATATACGTAACAAGTGCCTGAGCATCTTCCGGCGTGATCTTGCCTTCGTAAGCCGGCATATTTGGCGGCGTGGCGGCCTTGACGCCCTTCAGGATCGCTTCGACAAGTTGTGCGTCAGCCTTTGTCGCATCAAACTTCTTCTCGGCCTTTGGCGAATGGCACATTGCGCATTTTGCCTTGTAGGTGACTGCCGGATCCTCGGCCGTCAATAATGCAGCTTTTGTCGGGACCGTCTTTACGACTGTCAACATCAATAACGGCAACGCAAATAAAACAACTGCAACAAATTTGATTCGGTTCATTCCTATTTTCAACTCCTACTTTCCTATTTCGAACTCGTATCAGAAACATCCAACGGACGCTTCTGAACAAGGTCAGAAGCAACGGGCGTGCCACGAGTCGAAATCGTCAAACAGTGCCGAAAAACACATTTAATCCTGTGTGATAAGGGCTTACACCCGATCGTTCAGGTGCCAATATTCACGTCGAGTGTGAATATTTACGCACCGCCCGGAGCTAAAACTTGAACGTTTTCCCTTCGTGACAGCGTTTGCAATTTGTAAAATCGTTCGCTCCAAAAGCTCTCTTGCCGTTGTGGCACGCCTGGCAGCTCTGCCGCCCGGCGGGTGCGAAGTGCATCGACGCCAACGGCGCCGTTACTTGTCTTCCGCGGGCCGCACCGGCCAGCACGGTGTGACACGATGCACAATTCATGTTTCCCTTTCGGAGATGCTCCTGGTGGCCAAAGTTGACCGTGTATGCCTTAGCCCACTCTGACGTGCGTGTAGGCCGGCCGGGCGAGTGACAGGTGCTGCAGGATCCGATCGGCTTGTCTTGGGTGTGACATTGAAAACACGAATTATGGGCTGCCGCTCCCTTCGGTATCGAAAATGCGACGCCGCGGCTGGTCGACTTATGACAGGTCGCGCAATTCGTCTGGCGAACGTGCCGGCCGTGGTCAAACCTGGCGTTAAAACTCTTGAGCGACGGAAACCGCTTCATCGCCCCGGTTTGAGGATTCGTGTGACAGATCGTACAGATCGGGCTGCCGGGATCCTGTATCTGAGCCGTATGACATCCGGCACATGGAGCGTGTTCGATCTTCCCGGGAAACGTCAGACGCGTTGAATTATCGTCGCGACGATGACACAGAAGACAAGGCAGCCGTGTATGCGACGGATTCGAATGTCCGAACCGTGAAAAATCGATATCCTGCGGGTCCGCCGGCACGGTTTCAATTTCCGGGCTGATGATGATCGGATCTTCGGCGGCTGATGAGCCTTTCGCCTCGGTCCCGCCCGGCAAAACAAAGAAAAGATAACCGAAGATAACGCCGGCCAGGACAACTACGATGAACTGCAGCCTCGCCGCCAGAGGCTTCTTTGCTTTTGATTTATTCTCGGTACTGATCATTATTCGCCACCCGCGTCAGTGATCGCCTTAGTATGTGATTCCGGTATCGGTAGTTTTCCAAATGAAATATGACACTTCACGCACTGGAATTTCGGGTCCTTTTGCCGGGCATCTACCTCTATATTCAATGATCCGCCGTCTCCGACACTCGCCGTGACATGACACATCGCGCAGGATGAGATACCGACCCGCATCGTCGCCGGATCGGCCGTATTCATCTTTGTTACGTTATGGCACGTCGCACATTCCATATCGACGTGGGCCCCAAACGCATGCTGGAATTTTCCGGTCGAATCCCGCATCCGCCACGCATCCAGCATCCGTTTGTCGTCGATCTTCATCTCCGAGGCCAGCTTTTCATCAAAGTCGGCCTTTGGCTGTACGGGTTTCAGCGAGTGGCACGCTGCACAATCACTCGGCACCGGAGTCATTCCGCTATCGGCCGAATGACACGTAAAGCACGTCGTATGGCCGATCGGGGCTGTCTTAAAGGTACCCTTCTTGAGCCAAAATGCTTCGCCTAGTTTGGCAGGCGGCGGTGTCACGAATTCATCGGGCGAATCGCCCTGCGGCTTGTACGTCTGATGGCAAACGGCACAACTCTGTTCGCCGGCAGACCGTTTGGCACCTCCCGAAAAATTAGCTTTCGCAAAACTAACAGGCCTTTCGCCTGTCATCGAGACGATCTCAATGTGCTTATCGTGCGGAAATCCGACCACGAAATCCGATTGGGCCTTTTTGCCTTTTGGTGACAGGTCAAATATCTCCCTGGGATTTGGAAACGGATGCCTGGAGCTGTCCCTGGGCGATGGATTTGTATGACAGATCGAACAGATCGTCGGCCTGGCCCCCTTAAAGAACTGTTGCTTATGGCAACTCAGGCACGTCTCGTGTTTTGGGTATTCGGTTATGTCCGCAAAAGCGGAATCGCCGGTTCGGACCTTGTTCCAATTATCGGATGGGAATTTATGGCATGCGGCACATTCCTTCTGATGGGCCTTAACACTGTGCGGAAATTCGGAATACTTTACTTTGCGCGGAGCGGCCGGCTTTTTTGTTACGGCTTTTCGGGGTGTCGCCGCCGGCTCCGGTTTCGTCAAAAATGCGTTCTCTGATGCAGTTCCGGGTGAAGGAATGTATATCGCCGCAATAGATGCCGCCGTGATCGTAAGAATGGCGGCGGCCGCCTGTAATAAAGTGATCCGAGTGGAATTAGTCATACCCAATCCTCTGTTCGGCTTATCATAACTCAATTTACGATGCACGGTGTGTGATTCGCATCACAATTGTAATTTCAATTTTCAAATGTGTCCTTTTCGCGTAATTATTCGCGGTCGCTCCACAATTATTCGCACCAAAAACGTGGGAAATATGACATAATCCTCGTTAAGTTTCCACGTAAACCAACATTTTATAAGGCGGTTAGGCGCAAATCGCTTCCCTCCGTGCCACAAGGCACGCCGCTTGCACCTACCGAACCGAGTTTTTACAAACACTATGTCTACAGTTGAACAAGCGGTAAATCAAGGCGACCCGAGTGTGGCGGCAAAAAAGGCGGCAGGGCAATCAATAATTACCCGATTTCTCAAGTTTATCTCGTCCGTGAGATTTGGCGTCACCCTTTTGGTGTTGTTGGGTCTTGCCTGTCTGGTCGGAATGCTTGTGATGCAGCAGAACGTAGCCGGATTTGACCGGTACTTTGCCGAACTCACGCCCGCCCAAAGGCTGGTTTATGGCCGGTTGGGGTTCTTTAATATCTACCACGTCTGGTATTTCAACGTTTTGCTGGCGGTCTTGTCGCTGAACATCATTTTGGCGTCGATCGACCGGTTTCCCAAAACATGGCTGTTCGTGTCCAAGCCGCATTACACTGTACCGATCCGTTGGCTCAAGGAACAGGCACAGAACAGCGAGATCGAGTTCCCCGGCACTTTTCAGGAAGTAAAGGAACGGATCTCGGCCGCCATGACCAGGAGCGGATGGAAGAAAGTCACCGCGACAGAAAAGAACGGAAAGACATATCTTTTTGCCCAAAGCGGAGTTTGGAACCGCCTGAGCGCGTATCCGGTCCACGTCGGGCTTTTGACCATTTTCGTTGGCGGCTTTATGACCGCACAATTGGGTTCGACCGGGCAGATGCCGCTGACGCCGGGAAAATCTACCGACCTGATGTTCGACACGATCGTCGAACTCGACAAAACGCGCGAGGTGACCCAGAAGGTCCCGTTTACGGTCACATGTACCGACATTCAGCAAAAGCTGATCAAAAAGGACGATTCGATCTCGGCGATGAATACTATCGACTGGATCACCCGTTATACGATCACCGACGAAACGGGCACGCACGAAGCGATGGTCCAGATGAATCGTCCATTTGACTATCGCGGCTATCGATTTTTCCAGGCGAGTTTCACGCCGATCGGCCGGGCACGTAACATTACCGTCACGGCCAAACCGGCCGACGGCGGTCAACCGGTTCAAATAACCATTCCGCGCGACGGTGCGACACCGCTTCCTGACGGAACCGTGGTCAAGTTCAAGGAATTTAGAGGAAACTTCAGTATAGGTGCCGAGGACCCCAATGAGGATACCTCTAGTTATCCCAACCCCGGCGCCGTCCTGCAGGTCACCAACCCCGGCGGACAGACACAAGTGGCGTACGCATTCGGACCGCAAATGGCCAGCATGCCCGTAGCCTCAAAACCTGTCGCCGGTTATACATATCAGTTAACAGATTTCGAAAAAGTCGCAGACCAACACATTCTTTCGGTCCAACGTGATCCGGGAGCAACCGTGGTCTACGTCGGATTCATTATCTTGTGTCTTGCTCTGATAGCTGCATTTTTCTTCTCGCACCAACGCGTGTGGGCGGTAATTGAGAGCGTCACCGAGCAGGATCACAAGGTTGTACTTGGGGGACATACAAACCGTAGTCTCAATGCGTTTGATGAAAAATTCAAGCGATTTTTAGGAGAATTGGCTATCCGAAATGAGCAGTAACATTTGGAGGATAATCAAGATGACAATCAGTATTAGATCGGTGAAAGTGATCGCGATAGCTTCATTTTCCGCAATGATGATCTTTGCCTTTTCGTTCGGCGAATCGGCTGTGATAGTTGGCCACGCAGAGATACCCGGAGCCCCTTCACGGCGTACCGGTGCTCCGGGCGAGTCAAATTGCACTTCGTGCCACAATTCAAACACCCAAACGGGACAGGCAAATATCATCGCACCGGCGACCTATGTGCCGGGACAGACCTACACCATTCAGATCCAGAACACCACGACGGACCTCTCACGAACCTCTTGGGGGTTTGAGATGACGTCGCTGACAGCCGCAAATACCGCGGCCGGAACATATACACATACTACCGCTTTCACTCAAACCAAAACCGGGACCGTAACCGGTGGTGTCCGAAATTACGCCACACATACGACCTCCGGTGTTTTTCCCGGACAATCCGGCGGATCGACCTGGTCATTTAACTGGACCGCTCCGGCAACGGATGTAGGACCGGTAACCCATTATTTGGCAGTACTGCACGGCGACAACGGCCAGGACGACACGGGCGATCAGACATATCTAAAGACGCTGGTCGTTAACCCGGCGGTTGCGGTGGTGATACATCACGGATTTACCGACTTTGACGCTGACGGCAAGGCCGATCCGAGCGTATTCCGCGGATCGAATGGTTTCTGGTACATCAATCGGAGCACGGCCGGATTTACGGCGGCTCAATGGGGCATTTCGACCGACAAGCTGGTTCCGGCGGATTTCGACGGCGACGACAAAACTGACATCGCGGTCTGGCGTGCAGATGTTGCGACGGTAGCCGGATTCTATATCCTTCAAAGCTCGACCAACACGATGCGTATCGAACGGTTCGGACAGACCGGCGATGACGCTTCTGTCGCGGGCGACTGGGACGGTGACGGCAAGGCCGATCCGGCGGTCTATCGCGGCGGTGCCCAAGGTATCTTCTATTACCGCGGCTCGCTGAATAACCCCAACGGTAGTGTCACCTTCGCACCATGGGGAGCCAGCGGCGACAACGCAATGCGTGGCGATTTTGACGGTGACGGTAAGTTGGACCTTGCGGTCTTCAGGCCTTCAAATGGGGTTTGGTACATTTCCCAGAGTTCGAACGGTACGACCCGATATGAGAACTGGGGAATTTCATCCGACAAGTTCGTTCCCGCCGACTACGACGGAGACGCCAAAACGGATCTTGCTGTTTACAGGAGCGGTGTCTGGTATATTAAGCAAAGCTCCAATTCACAGGCCGTCTACACAAGCTTCGGCTCAGCGACCGATGCCCCGGTGCCGGCCGACTACGACGGCGACGGCAAGACAGATGCGGCTGTTTATCGAAACGGCATCTGGTATGAACGCCTGAGCGGCTCAGGCAGTCTGAACATTGTAAATTTCGGCCTCAGCACCGACGTCGCTGTTGCCGGAGCATTTGTTAAGTAGTTAGCAACCTTTACCCGGGCCGCAGACCCTCAGATCGGCGCTGGCGGCCCGGGCTTTCAAAAAGAGAGGGGATCATATGAACCAAGAAGTACTAAATAAACCAATTGTAATGCCTGCATCCGAACAGGACGGGTCCGCACCAAAATCAACGTGGCAATCATATATTCCGGCGTTCCTGGCCATTTTGGGGTCATTTGCGCTTGTATTTTTAAGGATAAACGTCGGCGGCGAAAGGTTTATCTCCGACGGTGCGCTGATGATGTTGGCGTTGGCGTCATATCTGATCGCAGCAGTTTTTCATTTGACCAATCTCTATGCCCCATTCCGATTTGCCGAAAAGCTCGGCCTTTGGGCAGCTACGCTCGGCGTGTTCTTTAATCTTTCGAGTTGGTTGGTCCGGTGGGTAGCGGCATATGACCGCGAGCTTGCGATCTTTAACAGTCAGGGAGCCAATCCGGCAGATATGCCCTGGGTCTTTCGCTATGTCCCATTTGCCAATCTCTATGATCTTAGCCTTGCGTTTGCCTTCGGCGCCGGTATAACGACTCTGATAGTGATGCGGCGAAAGCAGTTTCAGATCGTTGCTGCTCTGTCACTGCCGCTTTCGGCGATCATCTTGGTTCTTGCCCGGTTCATCGGAAGCGAGATCATTGATCTTCCGCCTGTTCTGGATTCATACTGGCGGCCGATCCACGTCGGCATCGCCTCGCTCAGCTACGGCATCGCCCTTGTATGCTTTGCCGTCGCGGTACTGTATCTGTTGAAGGACGGCCTGAAGGTTGAGAAAATGGCCATTTGGACCAGCATCTTCGCTCTGGGCGTATTTTTCACTATCAGCAAATTCAGCGTGTTCGCACCAGCGACTTTCGGAACCTATACGGCGTCGACGTTCGTCGGAACATCACGTATGGCTCTTGGGTTGCGGGCCGATATTCCATATGTCGGATGGTTGATCGTCGCGGCGGCGGCACTGCTTGTGGCCGCTTCGATCGGGTACGCACTTTATACATCCAGGAATGATCTCAACGCCCGGACCTGGGCAAACCGGTTTCTTTACGCGGCACTCGCCGTACAGGGTGCCGGCGTGGCAATGCTCGTATATCAACTAAAGAACCTGCAGAACGTCGTCGCCGCGATCAGCCCGTCACAATATCCTAAGTTCGCAGTATGGATGATGCAGCAGCAGGATCTGCCGCAGGCTCAGATCAATGCGATGGGACAGCAGCAGCTCTACGATATTGCAAATAAATGGGTCATTGAGAATGGTGCAAATCTGCACCTCAGCCTTAATGCCAATCCGGTTGAGTTATCGGCGTTGATCACCGCGTTCACTGGCACTTTCTTTATAGTGCTGTTTGGCATAAATACCGAAAAGATCCGTTCGTTGCTGCCTACGACCGAAAAGCTTGACGGCCTCATGTACAAGCTGGCCGGCGTCACATTTGCCGGGCTCGCTTTGCTGCTGATCACGGGTGCCGTTTGGGCAAACGAGTCGTGGGGCAGATATTGGGGATGGGACGCCAAAGAGGTCGGAGCACTTGTCGCCTGGCTCACCTACGCCGGATTCTTGCATTCGCGTATAGCATACGGCTGGCGTGGACGGCGGTCAGCATATTTTGCCGTGGTCGCCTTCCTTTTTGTGATCTTTACATATTTAGGCGTCAGCTATCTGCTGCCGGGACTACATTCGTACGCATAGGTTTTTATGAACAAGGAAAATATATTATTCGGCGTAGTTGGCCTGCTGGCAGGCCTCATAATTGGCTTTATGTTCGCCAATTCGGTTAATCAGGGCGGGGCCGCTACGGCAATGACCGCCAAGCTCAACTCGAATATGCCGCCCGATCATCCGGCGGTTCCGCCCGGAACGACCATGCCGGGCGGTGCACCGGGGGCGATGGGGCCTGAGGTTCAGGCGGCCATTGAAAAGGCTAAAGCTGCACCTGACGATTTTGACGCTCAGGTCAAGGCGGCTGAGGTTTACTATCAGATCGAACGATTTGATGACGCCATCACGTACCTAAAGGCCGCAAACAAGATAAAGCCCGACGATCGTGAAGTTGTCGTCCATCTTGGCAACGCGAATTTCGACGGCGGACATTACGAAGAGGCTGAAAAGTGGTACACGGCCGCTTTGGCAAAGAAGGCCGATGATGTCAATGTCCGAACGGATATGGGCCTCACGTTTGTTTTTCGCAACCCGCCCAATTACGACCGGGCGATACAGGAGTTCAATCAGTCGCTCCAGCTCGATCCCAACCACATTCAGACCCTCCAAAATCTGACCGTGGCATACACGAAGAAAGGTGACTCGGCAAAAGCCTCGGCGACGCTCGCAAAACTTGAGGGCGTCGACCCAAAGAATAGCGCGCTTATCAAGCTGAAAGAGGATATCTCAAAGATGGGATCGAAATGATCACCTATTAATGTTGGCTATGAAAAAGGGGTGCCGCGGCACCCCTTTTCTGTTTTTGATCAAAGGACTCAAATAAAACAGGGCCGGCTACGATCGTGTGGCCGGCCCTGTATACCAGGAGAGCAAGTGAAATTATCCCTTTGACTTTCTAACTACTTCAACGGAGCAAGCTGCCCTGGCCGCCACAGCGGCAGAGGTGCTTCCCAACAGAAACCGCTCAATGCGGCTGCCGAAAGCATTGGCGCCGACGAAGATACAGTCGGCATGCCAATTTTCTGCCTCGTGGGCGAGGATCCTGTTCGGATCCCCCTCGATGATCCTGGTCGTGACCTTCAGTCCCGCCTTTGACAATAACCTTGCAGCTTTTTCGGCCATCGTCGCGACCCATTCATATTCAACTTTCAGTTCATCTTCTGCCCAGTCAGCAACGGGGGGAATGAATCTGCCGATCGCGGTCGGGACGATCGAGTCCGTTGCCGCCACCATGTGTACCTCTGTTCCCTCGGGCCAATTGCGGTCGAGAACTGTTTCAACCGCAGCGTTGGCGCCGGCCGATCCGTCAAATCCGATGATCAGTCTTGCCGGTGCTGGATCAACCTCGATCCGGCCGCGTGCCACGCGTACCGAGCAATGTGCCTCGGTCAGGATCTTCTGAGAAATACTGCCCAAAACGATGCGGCCGATCGTCGAATGGCCGTGTGAACCGACCACGATAAGATCCGGTTTAAAATCGTCCGCGATGGTCAGAACCTCCCAGGCCGGCGATCCGTATGTCGCCCTGGCCGATGTCTTCCAGCCCGGCAGTATTGCCCGAAGGCGATCATCAGCGTGCTTGGCCATCATCTCGGCCGAGGTCAACCACCGCTCGCCTTTCTCACGGTGCTTTTTCACTATCTCCTTAATGAATTCAGGAGATGCACCATTGCCGTTTTCCAACTCCGGAGGCGGCAGCCACACTTCGGCAACTGTCACGACGACAACCTCACCCGTGTCAGGAAGGCCCGCCCGTTCGAGGTCGTCCAAAGCTGACTCCGAACTTCGCGAACCGTCGTATGCAATGAGTATTTTCATAGGGTGAACGTCGAACGCTGTTCTTGTCACTGAACAGTGAGCAACGCCCGTGCCATGTCAAAATGCAACGATTTGTGGCAAAAATGGACGATATCTTGAGTAATAATCCTATTTGGTGCGTATTTTTTCGCACTGAGGGGATTAAGATTTCCCACTGCATCGCCTATAATAAAAGGCAGTTAGCAACGAACATGTCAGATATCAGCGGCAAGATACTCGTAGTTGATGATGATCGATTCATCCGAATGGCTCTCGGTGAAGCCCTTCGCTCGTGGAATTACGAGGTGATCGAGGCGGACTCTGTTGAGTCGGCCAAACGGATCTTTGCCGAAGAGGAACCGCCGATCGCACTGCTTGATATCGACCTGCCCGACGGTTCCGGCATCGACATTCTCAACCATATCAAGGAGTCAAATCCGAACACCATCGCCGTGATGATCACCGGCAATGTGGATGTCGAAAATTCGATCGCCGCTCTGCGCGGCGGAGCACATGATTTTATAGGCAAACCCGTCAGGCTTGAGGAACTGCGGATAACGTTAAGAAACGCGGTTGAAACGCGCGAACTTCGACGTGAAGTCAAACAGGTAAGGCAGGAGCGCTCTCGTAGCTTCAGCTTCTCTGAGATCATAGGTGAATCAGACGCGATCAAGCGGGCCCTTGAACTGGCAAAGCGGGTAGCTGTATCCGACGTCGCTTCGATCCTGCTTAACGGCGAGACCGGGACGGGAAAGGACCTTTTCGCGAGGGCGATCCATTATGCGTCTGACCGGGCTGAGGCCCCCTACCTTGCGATCAACTGCGCCGCCCTTCCGGCCACGTTGATCGAGTCCGAATTGTTCGGTTATGAAAAGGGAGCCTTTACCGACGCGAAGCAGCGAAAGGAAGGCCTATTTGAACAAGCCCATGGCGGCACGATCTTTCTGGACGAGATCGGCGAGATGGAATTGTCACTTCAAGCCAAATTGCTGAGAGTGCTCGAGGAGGGCAACTTTCGCCGCGTCGGAGGGCTGAAAGACATCAGCCTCAACGCACGAATCGTTGCCGCATCAAACCGCGATCTTAAGAAAGAAAGCGAAGAGGGCACCTTCCGTCTGGACCTTTATTTTCGACTATCGGTGATCCAGGTCGATATTCCGCCGCTGCGAGATCGCGGCGATGACATTCTCTTACTGGCAAAGCACTACATCGACCGTGTTAACGTCAAACGCCGCGGAAAGCCATTGACCGGGCTTTCGCCCGACGTTGCGGCGATATTTCGTAATTATCGTTGGAGCGGAAATGTCAGAGAGCTCCGCAACGTGATCGAGCGGTCGTCGATACTTGAGGACGGCGAGGTGGTTACCGCGACGCACTTACCGGCTGACATGCTGGCGATCTCCGCCGAGTCGGGTTATGGTTCATCGGCCGTCATACTGCCGCCAAACGGGATATCGCTCGAATCGGTCGAATTCGAACTCGCTCGTCAGGCGATCGAACGAACCGGAGGCAATCTGACTAGAGCAGCCAAGCTCCTGGACATTTCCCGCGACCAGCTCCGCTACAAATTGCGCAAAGCAGGCATCGAGAATATTACCGAGGAATGATCGGAATATACCGTTTTGATCGACACAGGCGAACTTTCAGATATTAACTTAAGGGCACCGGCCGATAAGGAACTGGCCGACCTGAAGTTTGCGCTCGATCAGTCGGCGATCGTTGCGATCACCGACCAAAAGGGCGTGATCACATACGTCAACGATAAGTTCTGTGAAATATCAAAATTCGGCCGGCACGAACTGATCGGGCAGGACCACCGGATCATCAACTCAGGCTACCACTCCAAAGAATTTATCCGATCGATCTGGACGACGATCGCCAACGGCAAGGTATGGCACGGCGAGATCAGAAATCGGGCGAAGGACGGATCGATCTATTGGGTCGACACGACGATCGTTCCCTTTCTGAACGAAGACGGCAAACCGTTCCAGTACATCTCGATCCGCTATGATGTAACGGAACGGAAGCGGGGCGAAGAACGGATCAGTCAACAGGCTTCGTTGCTCGACAAGGCCCAGGACGCGATCCTCGTGTGCGACCTCAACTATCAGATCCTGTATTGGAATAAAGGGGCTGAACGGATCTATGGGTGGTCGCTCAATGAGGTGCTTGGCCGCAATTTGTGTGAACTGGTCTGCGGCGGCAACAAAACGCTGATCGAGGATGCCCGTGCCGCGTTTAAGGTTTCCGACGAATGGAAGACCGAGGTCGCCAACGTAAACAAGGAGCAGAACTCGATCTTTGTCGAAAGCCGCTGGAGCTTGATCCGCAATCAACGCGGTCAGCCTGACTATATCCTGATAACCAATACCGATATCTCGGACAAAAAGCGGACTGAGGAACACCTGCTGAGGGCGCAGCGGATGGAATCTATCGGGACCCTGGCCGGAGGTATTGCCCACGACCTGAACAACATACTCTCGCCGATCCTGATGTCCGTCGATATGCTCCAGATAAATCGGCCGGATCCAGAAACCGCACGCTGGCTTTCGATGATCCGCGAAAATGCCGAGCGCGGAGCGGACCTCATCCGACAGGTCCTTACTTTTGCGAGAGGCATGAGCGGCGAGCGAATTCCGGTCCAGCTAAAACACATCATCAAGGAGATCGTCAGCGTGCTTCGTGAGACACTGCCGCGATCGATCGAGGTCAAATTTGATATCGAACCTGAGCTTTGGGTAATATCTGCCGACCCGACGCAGATCCACCAGGTCCTGATGAATATTTGCATAAACGCCCGCGATGCAATGCCAACTGGCGGCAGCATCACTATCAAGGCCAGCAATGTCACTGTTGACGAAAACTACGCCCGAATGAACATCGACGCCGAGCCCGGCAGATATGTGCTCCTGACGATCAGCGACACCGGGACCGGGATGGGTCCGGAGATCATATCGCGCATTTTCGACCCCTTCTTCACGACCAAAGAGATCGGTAAAGGCACGGGACTTGGCCTTTCCACCACGCTCACGATCATCAAGAGCCACGGCGGCTTTTTGAACGTCTATAGTGAGATAAAGCGAGGTTCAAGATTTTCGGTCTACCTGCCGTCGAACGATGATTCTCAGCATCACGTCGAGAGCCAACCCGAGATACAGTTGCTGGCAGGCAATGGCGAGATGATATTGATCGTCGACGACGAAGAGAATATCCGGCTCGTTGCTGAAGCGACCTTGCAGAAATATGGCTACCGCACGATGTTGGCCGTCGATGGCACTGATGCTCTCGCTGCATACGCGAAGTACGGCGATGACATTTCACTTGTCCTTACGGACATGGCAATGCCGTATATGGATGGGACCGCCCTGATAAGGGCACTTAAGAAGATCGATCCGGAAGTACGGGTGGTCGCAATGAGCGGACTTGCGAGCGCAGAACAATCCGCGGAGTTAAAGGAGATGAACATTACGGATTTTCTGATCAAACCGTATACGGCCGAATCATTACTCAATTCGGTAGCCGATGTTCTGGCCCGGACGTAAAACTGATACCCCGATCAGACCTGGCCGCAGCGGAGCCGACGCGCCAGCAGCGGCAAAAAGATCATAAAAACTAATCCGAAGGACATCAATCCGCCGCCGGTCACGTCATAATCACTTAAGATCACGTCCCAGGATGCTCCCAGAATCAGCCTGCCCAGCACGGCCTCAAAGCAGACCGTCAATATCGCCCAGCAAACACCGATCGCCAACAATCTATGACGGTGCGACGTGTCGATCCACTTGATAAAAGCGATCGTCACGGAAAGCAATATTACCAGCGAAAGCCCGAATGACAGTTGTTTTGCATAAACCTGACCTATGGATCGAACGAGTAATGCCTCCCGAAATAAACCGTTGATCGACTCGGCCGCCATCAAGACCAGCCACACCGTAAAACTGCGGATCGCGAGTGTCCATCCCGCCCGTTCCGTATATATTTGGGCGACCGTAGACATACTGCCACTCCTACTTGTGCGGCGTCCTCACCACCAGTACCGAACACGGTGCATGATGGACCACACCGTCTGAAACAGATCCGAGCATGCGGCCCCAAAAGCCGCGTCCGTGCGATCCGACTATGATCAGGTCGCACTTCGATTTCTTGGCAAATTCGACGATCTCGCGGTCGGGTGAACCGCGCAGGACCTCGGTCGAGACGTTTAGCGTTTTACCCGGGAATCTTGCAATAAGGTCATCAGCGGCCTCCTGTATAAAGTGGACCGCCTGTTCCTTGACCGCTTCTTCGATCTTCTGATAATACTCCGCGGAAAGCGCGAACGGCTCGGCCGTGATCGGAAACGCATCCTCGTACGCAGAGACGACTATTATTTCGGTATTTTCGATATCGGAAATATACTTGCTGGCCTCGGCGACAGCCGCTTTGCTGTAATCAGAACCATCAGTTGCGATAACTACCTTCATTTCGTTGACCTCCTGTGAAAGGAACTAAGTCACTCTGTAAAGGTGCAATTGCCGTACCGCTCGGCGAGTTAAAACAGCGAACGCTAAATTAGTGCCTGACGCTCAGACAGCCGCCGTCCGAAACCGCCGGTCAGGTCTAAGATCGCGAAATAGCCCGCGCCCATATGTAGTTTTTTCGCGATCCGATGAGCTCGCAGATCGCCGAATGGCCGGGCACGTACTTTGCTATCATAGAAGTTCGGGAATATGCTGAATGGAGGGATCATATGTTGGAAGTCGCAGAACTATCGAGGCAGCAGATCGTAGAGCTATTGGAACTACTCGATTACGGGCACCTTGCGTGTTCGTTGGATGACCGCCCGTACGTGATACCCGTCCACTTCGCTTATGACAACGGCGAGATATTCATCTACACCACCGAAGGGAAAAAATCCCGCATTCTCGCCGCAAACCCTCGGGTGTGTCTCCAGTTCGAAGAGGTTATCGACAATCAAAATTGGGTCAGCGTAATAATTGACGGCGAAGCCGCACGGGTGACGGACGCAAAGGAACGCGAACGGATCCTCGGCCTTATTGTCGCGATCAATCCGACATTGACCCCGGCCGTTAGTATTCACTGGATGGACAACTGGGTCCGAGAGAATATTGAGGTCCTCTACCGCATCGTTCCGCTTGAGATGAATGGGCGCCAGGCCGCAGGTAAGGCGAACGATGCCGTTCAACTGGTGCCGGGTAAAGATGACACCATCCAATAATGAAATGAGCCCGCCAAAAAACGGGCTCCCAAGTGTTTATATGAAGAGAATTGCTAACCCCGTGTCAGCAATTCGCTCTTTACGTACTCAACGAGAAAAGGCATTGGATGAAGAAAATTCACAAGCGTCTTAGTACCGGAATCGTCCTCGATGTCCAGCGTACCGCCCGGGCCGTGCGATTCGAACGCGACCGACCTCGGCTCATAAATGTTGTGCGTTTGGTGGTTCTTTGAACCTCCGCCGACATTCAACTCCATTACACCGTGGCCATGTCGGTTTTCATAGGTCAACCCGTTGAACGGCAGCCCCTCGGAAAGCATTTGAGCCCCTGAATTTTGATTTAGTATTTGAACCGATATTTCCCAGTCTAAAAAATCCTGACTGATGCGATCGAAAAACTCTTTCCAGTCCGCTTGTTGGATCTTCTCTGTCATGGCGTCACCTCCCATCGTGTTCTGACATTTGAGATCTCAAATGCTTCACTTGTGTTCTTAGCAACAGTTGTACCAGAAATGAACAGTTCTATTTGAACGACATCCTTTCGGATCGCATTGTGAAAATTCACACGAATTCTGATCCGGTTCGTGAATTTTCTCGCGGTTCAATTTCGTTTGAGGTCGTTCAAGACCGGTGTTTCCCGCTTTTAAGTGCCATGTTGCGTGGCACGGCGATTGCCGTGATCGAGTGTAGTGAACTCGCGAGGATGATTTGATTCCTCCAAAGGATTTCGATCGCAGCCCCACGGGGATGTATCGAAACAAAGAGATCGCGGAGATCAGACCTGGGGCCAGCGCCGACCCCTAACATGGTTTCCGCGATCTTCTTTTGCGCGAAAATTGACGCATTTACCGACATCGTTGCGGTCTTTTCCGCGCGTAGTAGGGCAATGGCAAGCGATTTTTCGGCTGATCAATGACTGGCACGTTCCTTGCTGACTTAATAATGCGAATTACGATACGTGAGAGCATTCTCACAAATTAAATAACTGGGAATAGGAGAAATCAAACATGGTCAAATTATATGGATTGCTCTGGCTGGCAATAGCGACGGTCGCATTGATCCTCTTTTTAGGAGGAGTGATGACGATGCCGGTGGTTGTAGTTTTTGGCTTTATTTCCTTCGGAATGGTCTTCATGGGAATGATCGGCGTATTACCGACGATGGTATCGCATCATTCGACCGACGTCGCCAAGCCGATCAAAGAGGCCGAAAAGGGCAAACAGCGCAAAATCCACCGGCCGGCCCATGCATGATTCTATTCCCGTCTAGATCTGGTTCTCGGCACCGCTATTTTGTGCCGGGCTTAATTGGAGTAAAGGGACATGAAAAATGAAGCAACAGCACTGGCAAAGGAACCGGTGAATACCGAGCCGAGATTTCCGGCCTTCGTCGAGATCGAAAAGATGCTCGACCGCGTCGCGGAATTTACGGCCGAAACGTCAAAAAAGGCTTATGACTATTTCATGCTGCGCGGCGACGAGTTGACGTCGCACTTTGACGACTGGCTCAAAGCCGAGATGGACATTCTGCGTCCGACGCCGCTTGAGATCACTCAGACCGATGAAATGATCAACGTCCGTGCGGCGGTCCCCGGTTTCAAACCCGAAGAAATCGAGATCAGTCTCAAGGATGATCTATTGATCATGAGCGGCGAGACCAAAGCCGCAGAAAAGAAAGAGGATGAGAAACTCTTTCTCAACGAGTGGCGGAGCAATCGCTTTTGCCGGCAAATGAGATTGCCGTGCGCGGTCGAAGTAGAGAATGTGAATGCCAAACTAAAGGACGGCATTCTGTACCTCGAACTTAAGAAGAAACCGGTCGAAGAGGCCGCAAATATCACGGTAACGGCGGAGTAATTCCCGCCAATGGGCCGCGGATCAGACTGGTAATGCCGTTCCGGTCTGATTCGTGGTCCTTTTTTTATTTACCAATACAAAAGGTCGAAAATATTTGCCCCAGCATATCTTCTGTCGTGGTTTCTCCTGTGATCTCACCCAAATAACGCAGAGCGTTATGGAGTCCGATCAGGACTATCTCTTCGCTCATTCCCTCATCGAGCCGCTTTATCGAATCTTCGATTTCTATCTTTGTCCGGATCAGCAGGTCGTGGTGCCGCGCGTCTGACACCAGAAATCCGGCATTCGATACGTCCTCGGGAGCAAACGGTTTGATGATCGAGGCCTTGAGTTGATCGATCCCCTCACCCGATTTCGCGGATACGGGTGTTATCCGTGGCCGCAGATACGCGAGACTCGAATGTTGTGCTGCAATAACGCGGTCGATGTCAGACGACGGGACCTTGTCGATCTTATTAAGCGCGACGATATAGTTAAATCGGCCTGCACTGTTCAGGATCTCATGATCCTCCGTCGTGATCGGCTCAGACGCGTCCAGGATGACTATCACGAGGTCCGCATCCGCCATCAGCGCCCTTGACCTTTCGACACCGATGCTCTCGACCGTATCGCTTGTCTCTCGCAATCCGGCGGTGTCGATCAGTGAGATCGGAATATCATTGATGACCAGGCGCTCGTGGATCTGATCGCGAGTCGTACCCGCGATGTCAGTGACTATTGCACGGTCTCCGCCAAAGAGTGCGTTGAAAATACTCGATTTGCCAACATTTGGACGGCCGACGATCGCGACGCACAGCCCTTCACGAATGAGATGCCCCGCCTTGTATGTGCCGGCAAGTCTTTCGGTTTCGCGGGCGATGTCGGCGAGGTTGCTGCGGACACCTTCCGCCTGGGCCGCCGGAAGGTCGTCCTCGACAAACTCAAGTGCCGATTCGAGAACGACGATCACGCTCAATATCTCGTTCTTTAACGGCGTCAGTTGGCGGGACATTTCTCCGCCCATTTGCCGGACCGCCTGCCGCGCCGACGCCGCGGTCTGCGAATCGATCAGGTCGCGAATTGCCTCGGCCTCGGCAAGGTCGATTCTCCCGTTAGAAAGAGCCCTCAGCGTGAATTCACCGGGCTCAGCCATACGAGCGTCCAACTCGAGACATATGTCGATGACTTGGCGGAGAAGGACCGGCGAACCGTGACAACTGATCTCAACCACGTCTTCCCCGGTGAATGATCGCGGGCCGGGAAAATACGTGATGACCGCCTCGTCGATCACCTCGTTCGTCGAGGGGTAAAATAATTTTCGCAGCGTCGCCTTGCGGGGCATGAAGGAAAAGTCACCGCCGCCCGTCATTCGCTGAGTGATAAACAATGCCTCGTCACCGCTAATGCGGATCACGCCGATCCCGCTGCGACCGGTTGGAGTTGCTAATGCGACGATAGTCTGGGGCATCAGGTATATTTCACCACAGTAAAAGCAAAGAGCACAGAGCAGGTCTTCGAAACCAGCTCAGTGCCCTCACGTGATCTTAATTTTCGGCAGCTACTGAAGCCGAACTTGCAAACGTCGTTCGCGGCCGTCGCCGACCGACTCCGTAAAAAGGTCTTCTTCCTTCTGCAAGGTCAGATGAATGATCCGTCTCTCGGTCGAATTGAGGACGCCGAACGTAAATGGCCGTCCCGTCTTTCTGACCTGATCAGCGGCAAAGCGCGCCATCGCATGAAGCTCGGCCTTTCGTGTTTGACGAAACCCTTCGGCGTCAACGACAAAGCGGTGCTCACGGTCGAGTTCGCGGCCATAAACCTGAAACAAAAGGACCTCGAAAGCATCGAGTAATTCGCCGTTCTCAGCCAGTGCAAAGTGGGCATCCTCGCCGCTTAGGTTTAGCAGGCATCCCTCGTCGGTCCACGATGAGGTCACACTCAGGTCAAACTTCATATCGGACACAAGTCCTGATAAGAACTCTCTGGCGTTGTCACAAATCTCGTTCATAATCTTCAAAACATCCGGCCTCGATCAAAAGGTCCGAACACCACCACTTATCATTTCGACTTAACCTTCTTAGCGTTTGCCGGCACCGAATCTACAATCTGGGTTCCCGGTGGCACCGAGGTCTTGTTCAACCGGTTGATGACCATCTGCTGGCCAAAGCTGACAATGTTGCCAAAGAACCAGTAGAGCAACAGTCCGGAAGGGGCTGACCACATGACCCACAACATCATTATCGGCATCAGATACGTCATCATTTTCTGCTGCATCTGTTGTTCGGGTGTCACAGTCGCGGCAGTCGGCGTAAATTTCATCGAGAGCACCATCGAGATCGCAAAAGCAAACTCGAGCAGATGCCACGGATCTGCGGCCGAAAGATCCGGTAGCCAAAGGAATGACGCCTGGCGAACCTCGAGCGATACCGTCACTGCTGTGTAGAACGCGATCAAAAGCGGGAACTGCAGCAACATCGGCAGACAACCGCCGATCGGCAGCGCGTCCTTGGTCAATTTGAGCTGCTCCATCTGCAGGGCACGCATTCGCGGATCATCATTCGGAACGCCCTTTTTCTGAAGGTCCTTGATCTTGTCCTGGATCTCTTTCATTTTCGGAGCATTGCCCGAAGCCTTCTTGAACGACTTTGACTGCGACCACCGTAGCGGAAACAGCAGTGAATAGAACAGGAAAGTAAATACGATGATCGCAAGACCGTAATTATGCGTCAGCCCGTTAAAGAAATTCAGGGCGTACAGGATGGGGATCGAGATCGGTTTGGTCAGCCAGCGGAGCCACCAGTAATTGCTAAAATTGATCAGATTGGTGATCTCGACGGGGCGACCGACCTGATCAGAGAGCGGTTTGTTCAGCGATGATAAAAGGAAATAGTCCTTTGTCCCGGTGAAGATCTTGGTTACCGAGCCATCTCCCGCGATCGGCATATAGACCGTCACCAGATGACGCGTTTCACTGGTCTTGGCGTTGCGAAGCACCCATTGGAAAATGCTCTCGTAAAACGGCTTGGTCTGCACATCATACTTTGAGGCCCGATATTCCAATCCCTGCACCTGGGCCGCCGGGATCGCCGCCATCGCAAAATACGCGTCTCCGACACCGGCCCAATCGACGGTCCCGCTGTCCGTCAATGATGCCTGGCCGTTGGCGTCGTAAACAAAAGTGTAATTTCCCTGATGCCGCTTTATATCACCATTGATCGAAGCCACCGCCTCCGATTCGATATGATAGAAATTGTGGTTGTTGATGGCGTGGTCGCCGATACTCGCTCCGATCAGCAATCGGGTATTCGGCACGCTTTGGCCGCCCTTTTTCAAGCTGACGCCCAGGTCCGCGATATAGCTGTCGGCTCGAAAGACAAACGTCTTTTTGACCTCGACGCCCGAAGCATCGGTTAATGTGAACTCGATCTGCTTTTCCTGCCCCTGAGCAAGCGAAATAGTATCTTCTGATGCCGATATCGCATAATTTCGCCCGTTTACAAGGTCATTGACGGCAGCATCATCTGTACTCAGCCTGAACGGAATTTCCTGCGGGCTTCTTGCAAGTGCCTCAGGCGAGATCAACTGCATCGGCTTTTTGTCGTTTTCAGTCGAACCGTCGGCATAGACAGGAAATTGGCTTTTTGGCGAATCATTCTTGAGGATGATCCAACTCGTCGCAAGCGCACCCTTTGAGTCGAGTGTCACCTCGAAAAGCGGAGATTTGATCGTTATCTTACGATTGGGAGTCGTATCAGGCGTCGCTGCGGCCGGTGTCGCCACAGGCGTTTGTGCTATCTGGGCAGGAGTCGGCGTTGTTGCCGCCGTATTGGCGTTTGCCGTCGTGTTTGTGTTCGCATTGGCGTCGCCTGCGGGCGGCTTTGGGGCAAAAAAGTACGACCACCCGAAAAGTACGACCATCGATAAAACGGCCGCGATCAAAAAACGAGATTGACTCTGATTACCGGAATTTTCCATTATTTCACCGGGTCGTGTCCGCCCTTACAAAACGGCTGACACCTCAAAATACGCGTTAGACCCATCCATGTTCCGCGTAATGCTCCATACTTTTCAACGGCCTGGCGGGCATATTCAGAGCACGTCGGCTCGAAACGGCAGGCAGGCGGCAAAAACGGCGAAAGAAACGCCTTATATATGCCCAATATGTCTAAAACCAAAAACTTCATCCGCAAAAAAGAGTAAAGGCGGAAACACGTGCCGTAAGCGAGTGTGTTCTTCCGCCCTATCTCATATCCGTGAGGATCGCGTCGCCGCCGCCCGGGATCCCACCTTTGATCTTTGCCGCGATCGCTCTAAATTCGCCAAGCGGCTTTTCGAGTTTTGCATACAGAAGGCTTCGCCTTGCGTTCAAAACCCAATCGAACTTGGTCTCGATCGTGTCGAGTTCGGCACGGCTCAGTCTAAATGCTTCTCTCAGCAATCGCTTTGCGCGATTACGGGCAACGGCATTGCCGATCGCTTTTTTGGTCGCCGTAACGCCCAGCCGGTGAACACCAAGTTCTGCGGGCAAAATGAAAACCGTCATAAAACGGCCTTCAAAACGTCTGCCCTGATCGTAGACACGAAGGAAATCGGCGCGCTTTCTCAGCCGCTCGTCCTTCGACAACGAAAGGCCTAATAATGGTGAACCGTTAATCGTTTGCGTCCTTTTGCTCGGCGGCGCTTGATGACCGCCCGCCCGTTCTTGGTCGCCATGCGTGCGCGGAACCCGTGCTTTTTGGCGCGTCGGCGGTTGTTCGGTTGATAAGTTCTCTTCGGCATAGTTACTCTCCATCACATTCACTTCGAGAAGTGAAAACCTAGAGTTTACACCCAACAACTGGCAGTTGTCAAAACTAAAACCTTGTAAAAACGGACACTTAGCGATGGAGGATCAAAGTGCCACTCTGTTGTGGTGGTCGCCGCAGATACCCAATATGTTGTACCATCCAACCCGATCAACGATCCCGGTCGGATCCGACACCAGGACTTCCCTCAAGACTTCCGATGCCCGCGGCCGCCAATTTCTTTACAGCCGCGACATAGAGTCCGTGCTCGTGCTCAAGGATGCGGTCGGAAAGCGTTTCAGGCGTGTCTCCCTCGAGCACCGCAACTTCTTTCTGCAGGATGATCTCGCCGTGGTCGAGCAATTCGTCAACGATGTGAACGGTGCATCCGGATGTTCTCACGCCGGCCTCGATAGCCTGCCGTTGAGCGTCAAGCCCCGGGAAAGCCGGAAGTAGGCTCGGGTGAATGTTGACGATTCGGCCCGGAAAGGCGTTGACGAATTTCGGGGATAGTAACCGCATATAGCCGGCAAGGCACACCAGCTCGACCCCGCGTTTCTTAAGCTCGCTTATGATCTCGTGGTCGTGCTCGTCGCGTGTGCGACCGTTTCGCTCAACAACGACCGTCTCGACGCCGCGCTCACGGGCCTTTTCCAAACCTGCGGCATTACCCTTGTCGCTGATCACGATCGCGGCCTCTGAATGCGGTATCTCGCCGCTTTTTATTGCGTCGACAAGCGCCGTCATGTTCGAACCGCGGCCTGAGATTAGTATTCCGATCTTCATTAGAGGAACTTAAGTACTTCGTAGGAGTTTGCGTCGAAGATAACCCCCGAGTTCTTCGGGTTTTGCACATACTCGACCTTGGTCAGCAGGCGTGATTCCGTCACCATGGTCTGCCCGACCTGAAATCCGGGGACGGTCGTTTCAGCGATGAGCCACTGCTTTCCTTCCCATGTGAAATCGAGTTTATTTGCATTTACAAGCTCGCCCTGCGGCACAGCCACCGTGATATGGCGTGGGGTATAAAGCAGCAGATAATCCTCGCCGATCTGCTCGAGCAATGACGCCAGCAGTATAGTTTTGTTGCTGCAGTCGCCGGTTCGCGTCATCAGCGTTTCGCTTCCGCGCTTCAGCGTCTCGCCTCGGCTTAACGCCTCGGTATAGCTGTATTGGATCTCGTTTGAAACAAAATCGACCAGTGCCTGGATCCGCGCATACCGATCGGTGCCCGCATCGCGAACGAGATCGTCTGCAAGGCGCTTTAGCGACGGTTCGCCCGGCTTTGCGACCATTATGCCGTGATTTGCAAATATCATGGTCGGCGAAAAACTCCGTTCGGGAACCTGAGTGATAACGCGGCCGCCGTACACCTGCGAGTTGTTTGTGAGATTCTTGATCTCCTCGAGCGTCGGCGAATATGTCACCTTGCTAAAGGGAAAACTCAAGGTCTTTCGGTGATCGATCCGGATGTTTCCGATCGTCGTTCGGAATAGCCGGCCGAACCGGTCTGAAGCCGTCACCTTATAATCACCGAGCTTTAGTTCGCCGTCAGTCTCGGTGCCAAAATCCACCTTTGTGATATCCCAAAAGTGTGTTTTTACAAACTCCAGAAACTCTTCGTCGCTCGATCTGGGATAGGTAAATATCGCTTCGTTGATGACCGGCTTGTATTTTTCGAGCCTTCCATTGCCGAGTAACTGCTGTCTAAACTCCTCGCCCGAAAAGGTCTGATAGTCCAGCAGCAAAACCATACTGTCACGTATCTCGACCGCCAACTCTTCTTCCGGGTCCGGCCCGTTAGGAATGCTGTAGAGATATAGCCCGTAAGCCGCAGCAACAAAGATAACCAATGCCGCCGCCCCGATCAGCAATTTTGTGGGTTCAATATTTCGCTTCGTGTGAGATTCGAAAATGTCGGCCATACTAATTCCCCTTCCCAGGCTCAAATGACAGCAATTGAACCATCACCATTGACCACTCGCCCGATCCGGTGAGTGCTGCCGACATTAGCGGCAATCGCTTCGGCATCGCTCTCGGCACAAACGATGATCATTCCTATCCCCATGTTGAATGTCCTGAACATCTCAAGAACGGGGACATTTCCGAGTTTTTGCATGATGCCGAAGATCGGCAGTTCAGGCCACGAGCCGCGGACGATCTCGACCGAGACGCCTTCGGGCAGGATGCGCGGGATGTTTTCGAGAAAGCCGCCGCCGGTGATGTGGACCAAGCCCTTTATGATACCGCTATCGAGCAAAGGGCCGATCTGCGGAAGGAATGACTGATGGGTGGCAAGAAGTGCCTCGCCAACGGTAGTGCCGAGTTCTTCGACATACGAATCGGGCGTATGGCCGCCGACCTCGAAAAACAGCTTGCGTGCAAGCGAGTAGCCGTTGGTCTGCAGCCCGGCTGACGGTATGCCTAACACGACGTCGCCGGGAATTATACCCTTGCCGTCGATGACCTTCGGCTTATCGACGACGCCGACGATAAACCCGGCCAGGTCGTATTCGCCGTCCGCGTACATCGACGGCATCTCGGCCGTCTCGCCGCCGAGGAGCACGCAACCGTTCTCGCGGCAGGCACGGGCCATGCCTTCGACCACCGAGGCGGTAACGTCAGGCTCGAGCTTGCCTGT
>CALDGX010000113.1 GCA_937941715.1 uncultured Chloracidobacterium sp.
CGGTGCCCGTTAAACTGCCCAAACGTCCGGCCGATCCGGTCAAGGTGCCGAAGAATTAAGCCGGGGCGACGATGAGTTGTTTGTTGACAGTTTTTGCTCCCATTGATTATGAGAAGTTATCTAATTATCGCTGTGGTTGTTTTGAGTTCGGTTCTCGCTGGATTCTCTCAAACTCCGCAGAACACGGCCCCGGTAAAGTGGGAACGTTATGGTGTTTCCGGGACGACAATATCGCTTTTGCTACCCAAACTGCCGATCCGGATCGATTCGAATGATCCGTGTTCGGAACGAAAGCTTTCCACCTATTGGGCGTACGCCGAGAACGCCGCATACATGGTCAGGGTTGTTACTAAGCAATCGGGCGAAAATTCGTTTTGCGGGGTGACCCGCAAATTCGGGAAAGAACTGTTCGAGGACGAGATGCGCACGTTCGCGGCTGTGAAAGACATTGTTCTCGGAATCCGAGATATTGGAGAGTATCGACAAGTGCGTACTTTCTCAACGCCCTTTCACAAGAAATATGTTTTCGACGAGGTTTCGAAGGGGCGATGGATCGAGCTTGATATCCTGTCACGAAGCGATGACAGTGAAAGGGAGAAGAGTTTTATTTCGTCGCTCGACCTGAGTGGCAAAGAGAAAGGTCTCGATATACGAGACGGAGCAAGCGTGACGCTCGGTGATCCATACGATCCTCCCTCATCGGCGGATTCCGCTATGGCCAGCGACGCGACCAAGGTAGTCGCCGGGCAAGGCAGTGGGCAGGGTAACGGACAAGGAGATAATCCCGCGGCAAATTCGGCAGCGGCATCGCCATTGACGCCGATGGTGATAACGGCGAAACCCCCTACCAGGTTTACGGATCTGGCTCGTGAGAAGAAGGTCCAGGGCAAGGTTGCTCTGCGAGTAACGTTTCTTCCAAACGGGTCGGTTGGCAATATCTCTGTGGTTGAGGCATTACCTTATGGTTTGACTGAACAGTGTATTTCGGTCGCGCGAAAGATCGTATTTTTGCCGGCTCGTATTAAGGATGTAAATGTGGCGGTCACAAAACAGGTTGAATACACATTTAAGATTTACTAGATAAGATGTCCGAATTACTCGAAGTCAAAGACCTCCAAACCCATTTTCCGACGCGCGCCGGGCTCGTGAGGTCGGTCGACGGCGTCAGCTTCGAGATCGGCGAGGGCGAGCTGCTCGGGCTGGTTGGCGAGTCGGGCTGCGGCAAATCGATCACGGCGCTCTCGATCATGCGGCTGATCTCGCCGCCGGGCAAGATCGTCGGCGGTTCGATCAAATTCAAGGGCGGGGAACTCACGACCGCCGGCGAAGAACGCCTACGGGCGATCCGCGGCAACGACATCGCGATGATCTTTCAGGACCCGATGACGTCGCTCAACCCGGTCTTTACGGTCGGCGAACAGATCGCCGAGGCTCTTCGGCTCCACCGCAAACTCGATAAAAAGGCGGCCTGGAAGGCGGCGATCGACGCTATGCGCGAGGTGGCGATACCATCGCCTGAGCGGCGGGCCAATGACTATCCGCATCAGCTTTCGGGCGGAATGCGGCAGCGTGTGATGATCGCGATGGCTCTCGCGTGCGACCCCGAACTGCTCATAGCCGACGAACCGACTACGGCGCTCGATGTGACCATACAGGCGCAGATCCTCGAGCTTCTGGACGGGCTTCGGGTCAGCCGAAAGCTCGCTGTACTTCTGATCACGCACGATCTTGGCGTGGTGGCTGAGGTGGCCGATCGCGTTTGCGTGATGTACACCGGCAAGATCGTCGAGGAATCAAGCGTCGAAGAGCTTTTTGCCGACCCCAAACACCCGTACACGCGGGGGCTATTGCGGTCGGTGCCCAAATTGTCCGAGGCCGGTTCGGCCAAGACCGAACGCCTTAAGACCATCGACGGTACCGTGCCTTCGCCGACCGATCTGCCAAAGGGCTGTCATTTCGCTCCACGGTGCGAAGATCGGTTTGACGCTTGCTTTGCCGCACCGGTGCCGCTGATCGAATTGTCGGACGAGACCAGTGTCCGGTGCCTGTTATTTGACGAGACACACAAATTCAAGGCGGCGCGTCAGCGTATTTTGGCCGAATCGGCCTGATCGATAATGGAACCTGCGACACCACAGATAAGATCACAGCGGCTGGTTGACGTGCGTAATCTCGTCAAGCACTTTCCCGTCGAAAACAGCGACGACGTCGTCCAGGCGGTCGATGATGTATCGTTTGATATCATCGGCGGCGAGACGCTCGGGTTGGTCGGCGAGTCGGGCTGCGGCAAATCGACCGTCGGCCGCTGCATCCTGCGTCTTCACGAGCCGACCGCCGGTGAGGTGCTGTTTGAGGGAAAGAACATCATCGGGCTGCCGAATTCGGAAATGCAGGCTCTTCGGCGCGAAATGCAGATCATCTTTCAGGACCCGTACGCGAGCCTCAATCCGCGATTGAGCATCCGCTCGATCATTTCCGAGCCGCTCAAGATACACGGCATCGGGTCGCGCAGCGAGCAGGACGAACGCGTCGCCGACCTGCTCAAAAGAGTCGGGCTTGATCCCAAATATGCCGACCGCTATCCGCACGAATTTTCCGGCGGCCAGCGGCAGCGTATCGGTATCGCCCGGGCGTTAGCCTTAAATCCGAAGCTCATCATCTGCGACGAACCTGTTTCGGCACTCGACGTTTCGGTGCAGGCACAGGTCGTCAACCTCCTGCAGGACCTGCAGGACGAATTTGGGCTGACGTATCTTTTCATATCGCACGGGCTCGCGGTTGTCGAGCACATCTCGGACCGCGTCGCGGTGATGTATCTCGGCAAGATCGTCGAGATCTGCGAGGCTCGCGAACTTTACGAAATGCCGCTGCATCCGTACACCAAGGCTCTGCTGTCGGCTATACCGCTGCCCGACCCGACACAAAAGCGCGAACGCATAGTACTGACGGGTGACGTGCCGACCCCGATCAATCCGCCGTCGGGCTGCCGCTTTCGCGCCCGATGCCCGCTCGCTATTGACGAATGTGCGTCCGTTTCACCTGAACTTAGGGAGATCGCTCCCGGGCATTTCGCCGCGTGCATTCGCGTCGAGGGCTATTGAGCGTCCATTGCCGCCGAAATCTGAAACTCGCGTCGCCAAAGGGTCGTATTCGTAGTTGTCTTACTTAAAATTGATTCTCTGTTGAGGAAAATTATGAATCGTATTGCTGGAATAGTGGTCGCGGCGATCGGCTTTGTCATCGCCGTCATGAGTGTTCTCAAAGTCGTTCCCGGCATCACCTCGACGGGTGTGATGCTCATCATACTCGGCGGGCTCGTCATCGGGCTCAGCTTTGTTTCCGCGCCCGACCCGGGCGACACCGAGCGGATGTCGACGCCCTCGTCGCTAATCAACATATTTCTGTCGCCGGGCGAAGTGTTTCAGAATCTTCGCCGTCATCCGCGATGGCTGGTTGCGGCGCTCATTATGACGCTGATGTCGGCGACGTTCTCGAACCTGTTCCTCTATCGCCTGACACCCGAGCGGGTAACGAATTTTGCGATAGACAAGACGCTCGAGATGCCGATGATGAACGACGACGCCCGAAAACAGGTCGAAGCGGGCCGCCCCGCGGCACTCGCTGACGCCAGGAATCCGGTAACCCGTGCCGGGCAGGCCGTCGGCGGCTTTGCGTGGGCGATTATCGGGTATTCTCTGCTGGCGGGCATCTTTTTGCTCTTCGCTCTGGCGATGGGCGGTAAGATCAACTTTTTCCAGGCGTTCTCGATCGCGGTTTACGCTAATTTTCCTATCGCCGTGATACGGTTCATTCTCAACACGGTGTTGCTGTTCATCAAAGACCCAACCGATATTCACCCGATAACCGGCCAGTCGTCGTTGATCCAGGACAATCTCAGTTTTCTGGTCGTCCCGGCCGAACATCCGGTCATTTACACGTTTCTGGCGACGATCAGCATACTCGGTATCTATTGGATCTGGATGAACGCGACCGGCCTCAAGAACGGCGGCGAGCGTGTCACGGGCACGACCGGTTGGGCGGCGTCGCTGTCGGTATACGGATTGTTGATGATGCTGGCGGTCTCGATGGCGGCACTGTTTCCGGGATTTATCGGCTAGGGCCGGCATAGTTGGGTCAAAGGCCCGGGCGGCCTTTGAATATAAGAATGACGCGGATATCAAACCGATAGCCGCGTCATTTTTGTTAACCGATGTAGTCTTCTATTCGTATCTAAGCGATTCGATAGGGTCGAGCCGTGCGGCCTTCCACGCGGGAAACAGCCCGAAAGCCAGCCCGATCCCCACACTGGCGACAAAACCCGCTATGGGTGCCCACAACGGCACGTATGAGGGCAGGAACAGCCGAACCAGCAGCGTCAGCAGCCACCCGATCAACAATCCGACCACGCCGCCAAAACCCGTAAGGGTCGCCGCCTCGATCAAAAACTGCAGCAGGATATCGTTTTGACGTGCGCCGATCGCCTTGCGGATGCCGATCTCGCGGGTGCGTTCCGTAACCGAGACCAGCATGATATTCATCACGCCGATGCCGCCAATCATCAAACCGACCGACGAGATCACCACCATCGCGATAAATACGCCGTTGGTGATCGCTGCGAACTGATCGATGATACTCGCGGCCGTTTCCATCGAAAAGTTGTTCTTTTCGCCGTATTTCACCTGCCGCCTGATGCGGAGGACGTCCTGGACCTCGTCCTTAGCCTTTTCGAGCTGGCCGTCCTTGGCGATCGCGAGGATAAAGAGGTCGTCGGCGTTTGGTTTGAGCTTGAGGGCCGCTCCCATCGGCATATAGATAACGTTTGACTGGTCATTATTACCGCCGCCGCCACCGAAGAGCTGCTCGCGCTTTTGCAGCAGGCCGATGATCCTGAATTCCGAGCCGCCGATCTCGATCGTTTCGCCGATCGGCGATGAGTTAGGGAAATACGCGTCGCGGACCGAATCGCCGACCACACATACGTTCGTCTTGGTGTCGTTTTCGGCGGTCGAGAACCAGCGTCCGTCGACCAGCACCTCGCCCGGCGCCTTTTCCGCATCGGGCAGCGTGCCCTGCAGCTGCACCGACGATGACGTTTTGCCGTTCTTGCCGGTGACGTTTATCTTTTGGCCGAAAAAGTTGTTGGTGATGTTCAGGTACGGCACGGCCGCGTTGATCGAACGAAGATTGGAGATCGCGGCCGCGTCCTCCATCGTCAGCGGCTTGCGCATACGCTCTTCGCGGGTCGGCGAACTCGTGCGGATGCCGATATCCATCTTGTAAAGAAAGATCGACGTCGTGCCGAACGATTCTACCTGCTTTTCGACCGCCACCTTGATGCCGCTTATCAGCGACGAGATCAGCATCACGGTAATGACACCGATGACCACGCCGATAATGGTCAGAAACGAGCGCAGCTTATTGCTCCGCAGCGTATCGAACGCCATCTTGAAATTCTCGTAAAATGAACTTGTCGCGACGATCATCGTATCAATCCGCTCTCAATGCCTCGATCGGGTCGAGACGTGCCGCCTTCCACGCCGGATAAAGCCCCGCCAACGCCCCGACCACGCCTGAGAACGCAATGGCAAAGAACGCAGCCAAAAGCGAGATCCTGGTCGGGAAAAAGACAGCCGTAATGATAAATCCGGCGATCTCGGCGATGATCAGCCCGATAATGCCGCCGAGTGCCGACAGCGTGGCCGATTCGAGCAAAAACTGCCGCAGGATGTCCGATTGCCGTGCACCGAGGCTCTTTCGGATGCCGATCTCACGTGTCCGCTCGGTAACGGCGACGAGCATGATGTTCATGATGACGATGCCGCCGACAAGCAGGGCGATCGACGGTACGGCCAGGATCACGGTACCGATCGGTTTGGTCACGCCGCCGATGAGATTTGTGATGGCGTCGGGCGTCAGGATGCCGAACGTATCCTTTTCGCCAAATGGTATCTTGCGCTTGATGCGCATCAGCATCCGGACCTCTTCGACAGTATCGGCGACCTTTTTTTCGTCTTTCGAGGTGACGACAAAGTACGGTGCACGCTGCCGCGTCAGCCCGCCGAAGGCGGAGCCGAACGTCTTGATCGGCAGTGTAATAAAATTGTCCTGCGGCTGGCCGAAGACGGTCCCTTTGGCCGTCTGGACGCCGATAATGCGGTAGGGAATGCCCTGAATGGTCAATTCGCGGCCGATCGCCGATTCGCGCGGATAGAGCTTTTTGGCGACGTCAGCCCCGACATAAGCGACGCGGGCCGCGTTGTTATTCTCGGGCTCCGAGAAGAATCGCCCCTCAGCGATGTCGAGCTTATCGATCTGAGCGGTGACCGGCTCGGCACCGCTGATCTGAACGCTCGAGAGCGTTTCGCCGCCGCCCTTGACCTCGCGGCTCATCCCGCCGGCCTTGGCACCGATCAGCCCGACCAATTGGGCACGCTCGCGGATGAATTCCATCTCGTCAAAGGTAAGTTCCTTATTCCGCCGCTGTGCCGCCGCGATCGTGTCGGTGTCCTTGAAATCCTCAAAACTAAACCGCCGAACGGTGAACGAATTGGACCCGATGCCCGCCAGCTTTTCGTCCACGTAGGCACTGAAACCCTGCAGCAGCGACAGCACGATCATAAACGCCGTGACACCGATGATCATTCCCAACAGAGTCAGGAATGACCTCAGCTTATGGGCGAGGATCTGGTCAAATGCGAGTTTGATGGTCTCAGAAAAATTCATCAGCCTTCTAGCTTAACTAAGTCAAGCGATTGTTACGAGTTAAGCGGGCGAAAAGTTTCGTGTCGCGGCCGAACTTATTCGAACCTGAGAGCCTCGATCGGGTCGAGTTTTGAGGCCTTCCAGGCAGGGAATACGCCAAAGACGACGCCGACGCCGGCCGAGGCCGCGAGCCCCAGCAGGATCGCCCACAACGGGATATATGCCGGCAGCGGTGAATAGGCGTTTATGAACAAACTGACGACCTCGCCGATCGCCACCCCGAATGCACCGCCTATCGCGGTAAGCACGACCGCCTCGATCAGGAACTGTACCAGAATGCTCGCTCTCGTTGCTCCGACGGCTTTCCGAATGCCGATCTCCTTAGTTCGTTCGGTGACCGAGACGAGCATTATATTCATCACGCCGATGCCGCCGATCATCAACGCAACGGCCGAGACTGCGGTCAATACGAGATACGTCGCACCCGTCAGCTGATTGTAAATATCGAGCAAAGCGTCCTGCGACGACATTCCGAAATTGTCCTTTTCGCCCGGTTTCACGCCTCGCCGCGTCCGGAGTATGTCGCGGGCGTCGTCCATCGTCTGTTTGACGTCGGCGCGTGTTCGCGGCCTGATCACCATCACAAATACGCTCTGCGGCTGTTCGAGCCGCGGGTAGAACTTTTGTGCCGTCGAAAGCGGTATAAAGGCGATATTGTCCCGCGATTGGCCAAAAAACGATCCGAGCAGGCTCATCACGCCGACCACCCTGAAGGGATTGCCGTCGATCCTGACCTCGGCACCGATCGGGTCCTCGCCGTTCTCGAACAACGCTTTGACAAGGTCCTGTCCGAGGACGACGACGTTCGTCCGCTCGGCCATATCGACATCGAGAATGAAGCGGCCGTAGCCGATGTACTGTGAGTGCGTAAATTCGTAATACGGCGTGGCCCCGATCAGGATCGGCGTGTCGGACTGCTTCTCCTTATAGCGGATGGTGACGGCGAGTTCGCGTTGGATCGGCGACACGCCGACAGCGGTCGGGACACCAGCCCTCAGCGCGTCCGCGTCCTCGATGGTCAACTCCTTTCGCTGACGCTCTTCCTGCCCGGGCGGTTTGCCGAAACTCGCGTCAAACTTGGCGACGAAGATCGTATTGGACCCGAGCGATTCGATCTGTTCGGCAAATGCCTTGTTGAGCCCCTGTATGATCGAGACCATTGCGAGTATCGTGATGACACCGACCGCGACGCCGAGTATCGTCAGCGCCGAACGGAGTTTATTTTCCCGCAGGGTGTCGAGGGCCATCACGGCCGATTCGCGTATTGAGTCGATCTTCATCTTCTAGTCATTTCGCATCGCCTCGATCGGGTCGAGCTTGGCGGCTTTCATTGCGGGATACGAGCCGCTAATGATACCGACAATGGCCGAAACGCCGACGCCCATTATCGCAGAGCTCGCGCGGATCGACACCGGGAAACCCATCACCAGCGACAGGAGGAACGCCAACCCGTACCCGGCGATCACCCCGAGCGTGCCGCCGAGCACGGTCACGGCGACAGCCTCGATCAGAAATTGCAGCATGATGTCGCTGCGGCGGGCGCCGACGGCCTTGCGAAGGCCGATCTCGCGCGTGCGCTCGGTCACGGAGACGAGCATGATATTCATCACGACGATGCCGCCGACCACCAATGAAACGGCGGCGACGGCCAGCGTCGCGGCGTAAATTCCTGAGGTCGCACTGCCGTAGATCGACAGAAAGGCGTCCTGCGATTCGACCGTAACGCCGTCATCTTCGTCGCCGAAGGCCTTACCGCGGCGGTTGCGCATGATCGACCGTACCTCGTCCTTGGCCGCCTCAAAATCGACGGCGTCGGCCACCTGCACGTGGACGGTTATCGAGTTTCGGGCACCGAACATCCGCTGGCCGGCCTCGAACGGAAAATATACGAAGTTATCCCTTGAGAAGCCGAGCACCTTGCCGAATGGCGAAGCCACGCCGACCACCGTGAAGGGGATGCCGTTGACGCGCAGCTCCTCGCCGACGACCGCGTCGGGCGATCTGCCGTCAAAGAGGTTGTCGAGCAGGTCGGTGCCGATAACGCACACCGAGCGGCCGCTGACGCCTTCCTGATCGGTCCAGCGGCGGCCTGATTGGATCGTCACATTCTCGATGTCAAACATCGAGGGCGTCAGCCCGCGGAGCGACACTCCCTCAGACTTGTTGTTGGCAAACTTAACGAGGCCCATGCCGTTGAGAGCCATTCCCACGCGGTCACAGGTGCGGCAGAGGCGCCTTATCGCGTCGGCGTCTTCGGTGGTGACGTCGCGCCGGCGGTTGAATTTGATAAGGTCTTCGCGTGAGGTGATGACGAGCGGCCGTTTGGACACGCTGAAAGCGGTCGAACCCTGCGATGAGAAGGCGGTCGAGACCGTCGTGTCGAGGCCGCTGATGATCGTGACCACCGCGATGACCGACGTCACGCCGACGATCACGCCAAGGAGCGTCAAAAGTGTACGGAGCTTATTGGCACGCAAACTGAGCAATGCCAGTTTGAATGATTCCTTTAGCAGAAGGATCGTCCCGTAAAATCTCACACTGCCTCAATTATAACTCACTTCCGGCAGAGAGATATGCCGTCAGCGGGTTCATTCGGCTTTTGAGATCAGTGTCCGATACAGCGACACAAGATGCGAGAACAGCACTATCGGAACGACGATCGTCGGCAGGTAAACGTACGGGAAATAAAGGACGGCACGGTTCGGCTGGTCGATATTGAGCTGTTGGATCGCGGAGGGTATCGACAGAGCGGCGATCGACACCACGTTCGCGAGCAGTAACAGCTCGACGATGTTAAAGGCGACAAGCAAGCCCTTGCGGGTCTCGCCGCCGCGAAACGCCAGCCACGCGACGATCGGTGCCGCAATGCCGGACAAAATATCGAAATTAGCTCCCTCGAACGTCATCATCCGCGGTACCTGGCCGGCGACGCTCAGCCACAACAGGACGAGTTCCACCGGAATGCGGACGATATGCACCATCGTAAGCATCCGCAGCGGCAGACGCTCGATAAACGTATGGCGAAAGACCGTCAGGTAAAGGACGATGAGCAGCAGGGCCGGAAGAACGCCAAACAGTACTAGCCGCGGCGGGACCGACGTGAATTCTTCGTAAAAGCCGGAAATTGAAAGTGCCGCCTGGAAAAAGATCCAAAGCGGCAGGATAAATACCAGTATTCGTGATGGCGTCCGGTGAAGTCCGGCCTTGCGGGTCGCCCGCAGGAGAAATCCGATCGCCGTAAAGGTCGTCAAAATAAAGACGATCGATACATATGGCGGAACGGTCTCCATTATTTGATGCGTTCGTCCTTTTCGATCAGGCCGTCGCGGATCGTTATGACGCGATGGGCACGTTCGGCGATGTCGTGTTCGTGCGTGACGAGGATGATGGTGTTGCCCTCGGCGTGGAGCTTTTCAAAAAGCGCCATGATCTCGTAGCTCGTTTTTGTATCGAGAGCACCTGTCGGTTCGTCAGCCAGCAGGATCGATGGATGATTGACCAGGGCCCGGGCGATCGCCACACGCTGTCGCTGACCGCCGGACAGTTCATTTGGCCGGTGCAGCATACGGTCGCCGAGTTCGACGGCCGTGAGCGAAGCTTCGGCCTTGGCGTGTCTTTCGGCAGCGCTCATTCCGGCGTAGATCAGCGGCAGTTCGACATTGTGCAGTGCCGTCGCTCTTGCCAGTAGGTTAAATGTTTGAAAAACGAACCCGACCTCTTTATTGCGGATGCGGGCAAGCTCGTCGTCGGTCATGTCTGAGACGAGATGGCCGTTGATCCAGTACTCGCCCTTTGACGGGGAATCGAGACATCCAATGAGGTTCATCAGCGTCGATTTGCCCGACCCCGACGGTCCGATGATAGCGAGGTATTCGTTCCGTTTGACCTCAAACGAGACGCCCTGTAACGCGTGCAGTTCCTCGGTGCCCATCTGGTACGTTTTCCAGATGTTGCGCATCGAGATGATCGAGTCGGACGGGTGATCCGTACCGGCCCCGTTGCCGTTTTCGCTTCCGTTCTTTTGAGCCATAATTCCTCCGTCGGAAACTACTTGGCGGCTTCGCCCTCTTTCTTGGTCTGCCGTTTAACGACCGTGCCTTCTTTTAGAGTGTTCAATATCCTGCTCGGCCCGGTTATCACCTCGTCGCCGGCATTGAGTCCGCTCGTGATCTCGCGGTCAGATTCGCCGACGATGCCGGTCGTCACCTCGACAAATTTGGCCTTATTGCCGTCGAGGACGTACACGCCGGTGATCGTCTTCGGCTTATCAGACGGCTGCGGAGCGTCGCCCTGGACCGTCGGTGACGGCGAACCCTCCGGCTTCTTTTCGATGACAGCCTGCAGCGGCACGGTGATGACGTTGTTCACGGTCTTGGTTGTGATCGTCGCGGTCGCGCTCATTCCCGGGCGAAGGCCCGCCCGCATATCTTCGGGCAGGTCGGTCAGTTTAATGACGACGCGAAACTCTTTTGCTTCCTGAACGTTGATGTTGACCGAAAGGCCGCCGCTGGTCTGCGATTTACCGACCGCGAGCGGAGTTTTCTGCATCACCTCGCCGGTGATCTCCTTATCGCCAAAGGCGTCCACCTTGACCTTCGCTTTTTGTCCCACCTCGACCTTGTCGATCTCGGTCTCGTCCACCTTGACCTCGACGTTGATCTGCGACATATCGGCGATCGTCAGCAGTGCCGTGGTCGAGAGCCCCGCAACGGCAAAAGTACCGACCTTTGACGGGATCTCAGCGATCACGCCGTTGATCGGGGCGACCTGGAGCGTCTTGTCACGCTGGCTCTTGCTGCCGCGTAATGTCGCAGCCTGTTGGTTGGCGCGCGACTGGCTGCTCTGCACACTGATCGAGGCGGTATCGACGGCACGTTTGGCGTCACGCACCGCTACCGCCTGCTGATTGCGGCGTGCGATGGTCTCGTTGACACTCAGTTTGGCCGACTCGAGCCGGGCCTTGGCAGTGCGGAGAGCGACCTGAGCGGTCTCAAGCGAGTCCTTTTTCAGATCGTACTCCTGACGCGAGATAACACCCGACTCCAAAAGCTGTGCGTTGCGGTTGAGTTCACGCTGGGCGGTGTTTACATCGACCTGCGCCCGGTCAACGTCGGTTTGCGACGTGACCACATTCTGCCGGGCGGTCGTAACGGCCGCTTCCGAAGCGTTGAGGCCCTGCTGCGCCTGCGAATATTGATTCTGAGCGGCGGTGACCTGTGTCTGTGAAACGCGAACCTCGTCCTGCGCGGTCTGAAACGCCGCGACCTGAGCGTCCGTGCTCGAATTCAACTGGTTGGGGTCGAGTTTGACGAGCGGCTGTCCTTTTGTGACGGTGTCGCCTTCCTTGACATAGATCTCCTGGATACGGCCCTGCACCTCACTTGTCAGGTTCATGAACTGGATCGGCCGGATCTCGCCTGATGACGTGACGGTCGACCGCAGTTCCTTTTTGGTCTCAAGTTTAACGACCGTCACCTCAGGCGTGTCGGTCCGCGTGGCCAGAACGCTGCCCACGATGATGATCGCTAACAAAGCTATCGCCGATACGCCGATGATGATCTTCTTTTTGCGGCTCAATGCCATAATCTACTCTTACCCTCGCAACTGGTTACTATTATTTCCGACCTAACGGATAAAAATGAAATGCTATTTGGTTCAGCAATCAGGTATTACGACCATATTTTGCGTCAAGTTTCAAAAAAGTGAGCGTTCCGGCCCGCATCGTTCCCGTGCCCGGAACCTTATTTTATTTGTTGACGTAATCTCGCCGTAGATTTACGATTTACGAACATTAAATTACACGCTAATATGTCAATAGTCGAATAAGGCGGTTAGCGTTACGATTGCGACAATGATCAAGTGCCATAATTGTGGAAAAGAAAGTGCGGCGGGATCGCGGTTTTGCGATGAATGCGGAACGATGCTCGCCGCTGCTCCCGAATCGGTCGAGGCAGTACCGTCAGCGCCGCTTTACAGGCCGCCGATGACGACGGACGCCCCGCCGGCCCGGGTCGTAAGCGTAACGTCGATCGGCATACCGCCGGTACATCCCGAGATCCAGTCGGTCGAGCCGCTGCCTCCGTCGACGACGTCAGGTTCGTACGGCACGATGAACGCCAAACTCGTTATTGAACGCGGTGATTCACCGGGCGTTGAGTTCAAGATCACCGGCACCGAGGCCGTCATCGGCCGCTGGGACGCGGACAACGGCGTATTTCCCGATGTTGACCTCGACGTCCACGACGGTGAGGCAAAAGTTTCCCGTCGGCACGCCCGGATCAAATTTGTGGACGGCAAGTATCTGATCGAGGACCTTGGCTCGACTAACGGTACTTATGTTAACCGCGGCCGCCGACTGCTGCCCGGTAACGCACAAGCTCTGGTTGACGGCGACGAAGTTATCGTCGGGAAAACGTTTATGCGTTTTCATATTATCGGTTGATTCTCGTTGGTAAATTTTCCAAATGTCGATCTGTCAGGAATGCGGCTCCGAAGTCGCTGATCAAGATTTGTTTTGTCCGTACTGCGGCATCTCGCTGCAGCCTGTAACCGTGCCCGCCGGCGACGACGCCGCAATGGAAAGCACGATAGTTATGCAGGCTCCGCTGCCCGAGATCCTGTCGGATATTATTCCTCCGGCCGACGACGCGACGCCTCCCGGGACTGATCCTGGGCCTGCCGATGAGGTCGCGGACGAAACCCCGTCAGCCCAACCGGATCTTGGCACGGAAGGCGAACGCGTTCCTTCCGGCGCCGAAATTGACGAGATCGCCGAAAGCAACGACGTCGAGGCACAGTCCGCCGAATTGCCGGCAGATGAAATTGCCGCGGCGGATGAATTGCCGCCGCCGCCCGCCACGATCGAGGACGCCGACGATGAGCCAGCCGACGAAGTGGCCGCCGATGCCGCCGCTCCCGAAGCATTTGTGATCGAAGAGATCTCGGCGGAGCCTGACGCTATCGCCGAAACTCCGGCCGCTGCCGTTGAGCCGGAGGTCGAACCCGAAGCATTAGTTATTGAGGAGATCTCCGCGGAACCCGCCGCGACTGACGAGGTTTCGGCCGCAATGGATGAACTGGTAGCGGATGAACCTGCGGACGACACGACCATTGAAGAAGAGCCGCCGCAAGCCGCCGATGCAGAGATATCCGAGCCCATCTCCGAACCGGAACCGGCCGCCGTGGCAAGCGCCGACGAGTCGCCGGAACCCGAATCTCCGAAATATCCGTTCTCTTTGGTCGAATCGGATGTCGTGATCCAAACCGACGTCGAGTCGGTCGAGCAGCCGGTGCCGCACGAGCCGGCCGAGTCTGTCGAGCCGGAAAATGAAAGCGCGGAGCGCGGTATCACTCTTGAAGAAGCGGATGTCGTCATGTCCGCCCCGATCCCGACGGCCGTTGAGCCGCCGAAACAGCCGGACACCTCGTCGGGAGAGATCGCCGCCGGCGACAAAGGCTCGTTCACAAGTCCCAATCTCGAGGGCGGGACCGACGGAAAACGGTCGGGCCTCAAGCCGCTCAGCGAGGGAACGCTCCTCAACGGCCGCTACAAGATCGTCAAAAAGATCGGCGGCGGCGGGATGGGAGCCGTTTATCTGGCGGTCGACCAGAACCTCGGCGGCACCCAGCGTGCGGTCAAGGAGATGGTCCAGTCGCACATCGAGGAAGAGCAGCAGGCGAAGGCGATCGAGGATTTTAAACGTGAGTCGATGATCCTGTCGACGCTCGACCACCCGTCGATCCCGACGATATACGATTACTTTTACGACGAGGCGGAGAGCCGCTTCTATCTCGTCATGAAGTACATCTCGGGCGGCGACCTAGCCGGCCGGCTGCGGGCCGCACCCGAGGGCCGCATCGACGAGCGTACCGTTACCGAATGGGCAGTCCAGGTCATTGATGTACTCCACTATCTGCACTCGCTGCCGACGACCATCGTCTATCGCGACCTCAAACCGTCAAACGTCATGATCGACGGCAACACGGGCCGCATCATGCTGATCGATTTTGGTATCGCTCGTTCGATCAACCAGACTCAGGAAAAGGGCGTCACCGCTGTCGGAACGATGGGTTACGCTCCGCCTGAGCTCTTCAGCGGACAGGTCGAACCGCGTTCGGATATTTACAGCCTCGGTTCGACGATGTTCCATCTGCTGACCGGTGCCGATCCGCAGAATAATCCGTTGCTCATCTTTGATTTTCAGAAGAACCCGCGGCCGCGGCAGATCAACCCGCGTCTGTCCGACCAGATCGAACGCATTCTTATGCGGGCGGTCGAGTACAACGCCGACGCCCGATTTTCGAGTGCACTCGAGATGAAACTCGCCCTTCAGCAGCATCTCGACGACCTCAGTGCGGGCCGTGTCAGCTACGGCATCACCGAGGCACCGGCAGCGATCAGCCTCGCCAATCAGAACGTTTTTTGCGGTTTCTGCGGTCAGCGTATCGTCGCCACCGACCTTTTCTGTGCGTTTTGCGGTTCAAAACAGCCGCTCGCCCAGCATGGCGTTCATTCCGAGATCTACAGCTCGCGGTCATCGGCGACGGCCCGACTCGTGATCGAAGGTACCAGCCAGCTTGAGATGCCCGCGTACCTGCTCGACAAGAGCGAGAATCTGATCGGCCGCCGCGACCCGACGTCGAACATATTTCCCGAGGTCGATCTGTCGAAATTTGATCCGCAGACCAAGATCTCGCGGCGCCACGCTCGTGTCTGGCGCGACGGCACTTCGTTCCTGATCGAGGACCTCGGTTCGTCGAACGGCACGATCCTGCTCTCGACCGTCAGCGACACGCTCAGGCTCACGCCGCACCAGGCACATCCGCTCGCTAACGGCGACCGCATTCGAGTCGGCGATACGACATTGCACTTCATGATCAGCTAGACAATAATCGACCAATATGACGACAGAGGCATCCGATACGATCCAACCTGTTTCAGGCAGCGGTGAGACCATCGTTGCGTTTTCCGCCGAGGACCTGCAGGCTCCGTTCATGCTCCGCGTGGGTGCGTTGCTGATCGACTACATGGCGTTGATGATCGTGCCGGTGCTTGGCCTTTTGTCAAACAAACTGTTCGGCGATATGAACATCGCAACCGAGCGGACGCTGTGGTTTCTGTCCGTTCTGCTGTTCCTGTTCAATATCGTAGTGCTGCCGGCTTTTACGGGCCGCAGCTTCGGCAAGATGCTTACCGGGCTGCGTGTGGTCAACCGCGACGGAAGCATCCCGAAGCATCGCACCATCATCTTTCGGCAAACGGTCGGGCTGCTGTTGACGGCCTTGACCTTTGGTTTTGGATTTCTGCTCAGTATTTTTGGCAAAAGCGGCCGCACGCTGCACGATGTCGTTTCGGGCACGGTCGTCGTCCACGGAAAGCGGCGGGTAGTATAGGGTAATAAAATGGCGCATCTTCTGATCTCAAACGCGGGAATGGCGGATCTCAACGTGCCGCTCAACCGTCTTCGTACGACCATCGGGCGGTCGGCCCGCAGCGATGTATGTATCCCTGACGCCTTTGCCTCGCGCCTGCACGCCGAGGTCCGAAAGGAGGGCGACGCCTATTGGCTCCACGACCTCGGGTCTGCCAACGGCACCCGCTACAACGGCAATGTCGTCAGCGGCCCGACCCCTCTCACGGACGGCGGCGTCGTTCAGATCGGCGAAACGACCATCGTTTTTCACGGCGACAAGGTAAGTACGCCGTACATCAGTGCCACGCTCATCGGCGATTCGACGTCGACGCTCGATCCGGCCAAGACCATCGCCCTGACGGGTAAACGCAATCCGACCACCGAGTTTCTTGACTCGACGATGACGACCCGCACCGACCTGCTCGGGCTTATCAGTAAGGTCGGCGTCGCCCTTTTGTCCTCGACCGGGCTCGATGAAACGCTCAATCAGGTCGCGTCGCTTGTATTTGACGCGGTGCCTGCCGAGCGTGTCGTGATCATGCTTCGCGACGAAAAGGCCGACGACGGAATGCACATCCGCGTCGCCCGCGAACGCGGCAAGGACGTCCCGGCCGAAGAGATCCGTATCAGCCGCAGCATCATGAACGAGGTCGTCGAGAACGGGAAATCCGTGCTCACGTCGGACGCCCAGCAGGATCCGCGTTTCGCTAGCCAGACCATCGTCCTGCAGGGAATTCGCTCGGTTCTAGCCGTGCCGCTGTGTGTGGACGAGCGACATGTTTTTGGCATCATTTACGCTGATTCGCCGACTTACGCGACCAATTTTAATGAGGAGCACCTCGACATTCTGACCACGCTCGCGTCCGTCGCGTCGATCCGCGTCGAAAATGCCAGTCTGCTCGACGAACGCCTCAACCGCGAACGCATGGAGCGTGAGCTCGAGCTTGCGACCGAGATCCAACAGCGTTTTCAGCCCTCCGGCCCGCCGCATGTCGAGGGATATGAGTTTCAGGGTATTTCATTTTCCTGCTACGAGATCGGTGGTGATTATTACGATTTTATCGAGCGTCACGACGGCAAGATGCTCGTGGCTCTCGGCGATGTTTCGGGTAAGGGAACGGCCGCGGCATTGCTGATGTCGAGCCTGCACGCCGCGATCCACGCCCAGGTCGCGGCCAAGACCTCGCTCGACGAAACCGTCGTTTCGATCAACAAGTATCTGGCTGAAAATACGCCGGCAAACCGTTTCATCACGCTGTTTATCGCCGAACTTGATGCCGCGACCGGTGAGATCACGTTTATCAACGCCGGGCACAATCCGCCGCTGATCGCCCGTGCCGACGGTTCGCTCGAACTGCTGCAGTCCGGCGGCCTGCCGCTCGGGCTGATGGGCTTTGCCGAGTACGAATCGAGCACCGCCCGGCTCGGCCACGGCGACGTACTGTTCATTTATTCCGACGGGGTTTCCGAGGCGAATAACGTAAACGAGGACGAATTCGGTATGGAACGCCTCAAACAGGTCATCAGTACCAACGTCGGCCGCTCGGCCTCGGGCATTCGCGACCGTGTCGAGAGCGCGTTGTCTGATTTTACCGGAACGGCGGCCCCTAACGACGATATCACGCTGGTTATCGTAAAGCGGACTTAGCTCAATTTCACTGCGTTAAAACTTGTTGACCATATTGCGGGGATTAAGTTAAAATCTTAATTGGCGTTTCCCATACGCCGTTCCCCGCAGATGCCCCGAAACGCCAAAAAACTCAGCCTCATCTATTTCGTCATTGCCACGCTCTTGGTCGTCGGCATGGTTCCGCTCGTTCTGACGGGCTGGCTATTGTCGAATAAGAGCGGCCAGGAACTGCGTTCCGCCGAAAACCGCTATCAGATACAGCTCGTTCAGGAAAAGGCTCGCCAGATCGAGTCTTTCGGCAAGCGAAACGCCGATCTTGTCACGGGTATCGCCGGCGGCATCGAACTTTCGGGTAATTCGGCGGTATTAACGTCGCCCGCGACCGAATCCAAACTGGGGTCGATGTTAAGCACGAGTCCGGAGGTTCTCGCGATTTACGTTAAGCCCGACGGCGCCGATTCGCTGTCTGTATTTCGGGCCAGCGGCCTGACCCGTGACGACGTCGAGCGGATCGCCGCCGAGGCGTCAGCCGGAGCGGCGGTCGGTAAGGTCAGCATCGGCGATCGCCGTCTGATCGCCTCGACCGGTGAGATGGTGATGACATTTTCGACCGTTGCGGCCGTCCCCGGCGGTACTGAGGCCCGTATCGTGGCGATCACATCGCTCCGCGACATCGCCCGCCTGACGGTCGGCTTTAGCTCGGTCAAGGAACAGGACCTCTGGCGGAATGGCCTGCCTATCATTTTCGTCGTGGACGAGGACGGCCGGGCCGTCTTTCACCCCGACGCCGCACTTCAGGCTTCGCGGCGTCCGCTCAATGACCTCAAGATCGTCAAGGACTGGCGCGAATCCGGCACCCAGGTGCAGTCGGCGCTTGTGCCTTTTACCGCCGAGTTTGAAAAGTCTTCGCACGACATGATCGGTGCCTACTCGACCGCGCGTATGACCCCTGACCGAATGCTCGGGGTCATCACGATGCAGGACGAGAAGACGGCGCTTGCGTCGGTCGGCGAGATGCGTATGCAGACGTGGCTCATCAGCCTCGCGTTCGCCGTCTTTGCCCTGATCGCCGGACTGATTCTTGCCCGCCTCGTCACTGCTCCGCTGCTAAAGCTTGCCTCGGCCGCCAAGAGCATCGCCGCCGGCGACTATTCCACCCGCGTTGACAGCCGTAATATTACCGAGATCGGCACGCTCGGCGACACATTTAACCTGATGTCAGGCAAGATCGAGGACCAGATCGCCAATCTTGCCAAGGCCGCGGCCGAGAACCGCGAACTTTTCGTCGGCACGGTCAAGGCACTCGCCGCCGCGATCGACGGCAAGGACAAGTACACACGCGGCCATTCCGAGAGGGTCGCCCGCATTTCGGTCGCGATGGGCAAACGCCTCGGGATGGACGAACAGGAACTCGACACCCTGCGAATGAGCGCTCTGCTCCACGACATCGGCAAGATCGCCATCGACGACGCCATTCTCAAAAAGCCCGCCGCCCTGACCGAGGACGAGTACGAGATAATGAAGACCCATCCGCAACGCGGATACAAGATCATGTCGCAGATCCCGGCGATGAAGGACTTTTTGCCCGGGATGTATATGCACCACGAGATGGTCAATGGCATGGGTTACCCGCAGGGCCTGTCGGGTGACGAGATTCCGATGCAGGCAAAGATCATTTCCGTCGCCGATACATTTGACGCGATGACGATCGACCGGCCGTATTCCAAGGGTATGGACCTGCCGTCGGCGCTCGAAAGGCTGCGAACCTTTATCGGGACGCGTTATGACGCGAACGTGGTCGAGGCTCTGGTCGATGCCTGTAACGCCGGCGAGGTCGCCAACGGCATCGTCCGCCAAATGGCCGCGATCCGTGAGGCCGAACGCGAAGAAACAGAACCCGCCAAACTCGTTGCGTAAGCGGCGTGAGCAGGCCGCCGATCAAAATGAATACCGAACAACTATCAGAAAAATGGCAGGTCGAGTCCAACGGACAGGTAATCGACACCAATTTTGCCGAGATCACGTCATGGATCGAGGATGAGACGCTGCTGCGTATGGACCGTGTCCGCAAGGGCAATCTTCGCTGGATCGAAGCGGGCCGCGTCCCGGCGCTAATGGCGGTCTTTAACGCCAAAGAGAACGGCCAGCCGACACCGCCGGTGATCTCGACCACCAAGATGGAGCCGACGCGTCTGGCGTCGCAAAATACCTCGACGCGGAATCTGACGCCGGTACCGGTTCCGGCCGAACGCGTTTGTGCCGTTCACGCTGACGCTCTTGCCGATTTTGTCTGCGATACCTGTCAGAGCGAGTTTTGCCGCGCGTGCCCGAATTCATACGGCGGTACGGTCAAGATCTGCCCGTTCTGCGGAGCGATGTGCAAGCCCATCGCCGTCACCCCGTCATCGCCGCCGGTCAGCGGTTACACCTCGACTTATACGCCGCCGGCCGGGTCGTTCGGTTTTGGCGATTTTGCCAATGCCCTCGCTCATCCGCTCAAATTCAAGGCCAGCCTGATAATCGGGGCACTGATGTATATGGTGTTCTCGATCGGCCAGTCGTCGATGATGTTCGGCGGCATGGTGCTGATGGGTTCGGCGTTGTTCTGCTTTTTGCTGGCAAATATGCTGACTGTCGGCATCCTGACAAACACGGTCGAAAATTTCACGCAGGGCAAACTCGACGCCAATTTCATGCCTTCGTTCGATGATTTCGATATCTGGGATGATGTCGTTCATCCATTTTTCCTGAGCATCGGAGTATACCTAGTTTCGTTCGGGCCGCTGATCGCGGTCGGCATCATTTCGGTCTTTATGGTGATGAACACCGCCAAAGCCGAGTTGAACGCCGCGCAAAAGAGTGCCGCGAGCAGTGCGGCCCCGCAGATCGCCTACGCGGCCAACGCCGCCAAGCAGAGCGAGCGCGTTCGTGAGATCCTGCAGAAGAATGCCGACGAACAGAAACAGCGTGTCGCCGCGATGGACGACCCCGCGGCCGACCCGGTCACCATGGCCGAACGCACCGCTCCGCTTGCCGCCGACGAGATGACCGAAGCCGATTTTGAGGAACTGCAGCGGGAGATCGGCCAGCATCGCAAGGCACAACTCGAATCGACCATCGGCAAAACGCCCGAGACGCTCGCCGCCGAACGGGCACAGTTCATCAAGACGATCATAGGTTACGGTGCGATGTTCCTGATACTCGGCGGCATCGCCCTGATCTGGGGTCTGTTCTATTTTCCGGCGGCCTGTGCCGTCGCGGGTTACACGCGGTCATTCATGGCGACGGTCAATCCGCTCGTGGGGATCGATACGATCCGCCGGCTCGGTTCATCGTACGTTCTGATCCTGGTAATGGGCCTTTTGCTCGTCATTGCTTCGTCGATCGTCGGCGGAGTTTTGTCGGTGATATTTTCGCCTTTCGACCTGCCTTCGCTCGGAAACCTGCCGGCAAAGGCGCTCGGCAGCATATTCGGCTTTTATGTTTCGGTCGTATTTTCATGCGTGATCGGCTATGCCCTCTATAAGGCCGCGGATCGTCTGAATCTCGCCCGATAGAGCTTTCGCCCACATTGGAATGGAATAAGAAAGGTGCGGTCCGCGCGGTTCGCACCTTTTTTGCGGTTTGCCGCCGAAAAGGGCGTCTTTTTGCGGGCGTGTTGTCCGCGGTCCGATATTTTCCTATACTCAGTAGTTTGCAGACGTTGTGTCGGCCGCGGCTATGGCCGGGCAACTGACGTTAAAGGTAATAGGGAAGTTTATGTCGTTTTTTTGGCGTAGGAAAAAAGAAGACACCTTTTCGAGTTCGGTCCTCGGGCTCGACAAGTCGGTCGAGGAACTGAAAGCTCAGGAAGAGGCGGTCGAACGCGAGATCGGCGTGCGGTTCACCAAGGCGATCGCGAAGACACGCGATTCGATCAATAACCGTCTCGATACCATCTTTGAGGGTCGAAAGCAGATCGACGAACAACTGCTCGACGAACTTGAGGAGATGCTCATCTCGACCGATATCGGCGTCGCGACGACGATGCAGGTCCTCGACGCGATCCGCAAGGGCGTTTCGCGGCAGGAGATCGGTGATCTCGACGCGCTCAAAAGGGCGATGAAGCAGGAACTGCTCGGCATTCTGCAGCACTCCACCGAGCGAGGCGTTGCTGACGAACGCACCATCGACGAATCGATCAAGCCATACGTCCTGATGGTCGTCGGCGTCAACGGTGTCGGGAAAACGACCACCATCGGCAAACTCGCCCAGCGTATCAAGGACGAGGGCAACGACGTCCTCATTTGCGCGGCCGACACGTTTCGAGCAGCGGCCAGCGACCAGCTTGAGATCTGGGCGGATCGTGCCGGCGTGCAGATCGTCCAGCAAAAACAGGGAACTGACCCCGCCGCCGTCCTGTTCGACGCACTCGCGGCGGCCAAAGCCCGCAATTCCGACGTTTTGATCGTCGATACCGCCGGCCGTTTGCACAACAAGGCACATCTTATGGCCGAGCTCGAGAAAATGAAGCGTATCTCCGGCCGCGAGGTCACGGGAGCACCGCACGAGACGCTGCTCGTCATCGACGCCGTCACCGGCCAGAACGGCCTCGAGCAGGCCCGCCAATTTACCAAGGTCGCTGACGTCACCGGCATCGTGCTGACCAAACTCGACGGCACCGCTAAGGGCGGTATTGCCGTCGCCATCGCCAAGGACCTGAATTTACCGATCCGTTATGTCGGGATCGGCGAACAGGTGAACGACCTCATGGTCTTTGACCCGGAAAGTTACGTAAACGGGCTGTTTAACTGATCAAAATGAAACGAAGCACAATTATCGGCATCGTCGCGGCATCGCTGCTCCTCCTCGCGGTCAATACCGCTCTGGCTTGTTCCTGCGTCCTGCCGGACCGCAACAAGAGTGCCCGGCAACTCGTGGCCGAGGCAAAAAAGACGTCCGTCGCGGTTTTTGTCGGCAAGGTCGTCGACATTCGCTATTCCGATGAGAAGATGGATGATCAACCGTTGCGGATGTTCGCAAAATTTGAGGTCGCCGGGCAATGGAAAGGTTCGGTACCGCAGATCGTCGAGGTTGCGACCGCCAATATCTGCTGCATTTGCGGCGTCAGCTTTCGAAAGGGCGAGACATACATCGTTTACGCGAACGGGACGGCCGCCGAACTTTCGGCGAACAGTTGTTCGCGGACGTCGGCGATCAACGGCAAGAGCCGGGACGAAAAGTACCTCGGTAAACGGCGTCTGCCCAATAAATATCCGCGAGCGTAAACTCTGTGACTGAAACAGCGGACATTACATTTCTCAGGCGTGCTCTCGATCTTGCCGCTGCCGGACGCGGCCTCGTCAGCCCCAACCCGCTGGTCGGCTGCGTCATCGTGTCGGCTGACGGTAATATCGTCGGCGAGGGCACATACACGCTCGACGGCGTGGTCCACGCCGAGGCGATCGCCCTTGAGCAGGCCGGAACGCTTGCCCGCGGCGGTACGGCGTATGTTTCGCTCGAACCGCACGACCACCACAGTAAGACGCCGCCCTGCACCGAGGCATTGATAAACGCCGGCATCCGCCGCGTCGTTTGCCCGATCGAGGACCCGAATCCGCTCGTTTCCGGCCGCGGTTTTGAACATTTGCGTTCAGCCGGTGTCGAGGTCGCCGTCGGCCTTCTCGCCGACGAAGCGACGAAGCTCAACGAGAAGTTCATCTGCTGGCACAAGGATAAAAGGCCATTTGTCCATCTAAAACTCGCGATGTCGCTCGACGGCCGAATTTCGGTGGATTCAAGCGTCTCGACCGCACTTTCGTGCGATATTGCCCGCTCGCGGGTGCAGGACCTGCGTCACGAGCACGACGCGATCCTCGTCGGGGGCAACACCGCCGCTGTCGACGACCCGAGCCTGACCGACCGCAGTGGAAAGCCGCGCAGGCGGCCATTGGCACGCGTCGTACTCGACAACCGCCTCCGGTTGCCGCTCGACTCAAAACTCGCACGGACGACGGCCGAGGCTCCGACCATAGTTTTTACCAACAGCCGCGACCGGGAAAAGGCTGATAAGCTACGCTCTCAGGGCGTGGATGTGGTTGAAACGGAGATAGGCGGCCGCGACCTTGCCGCAGTGCTTGAGGAACTGCGTGCTCGCGAAGTTCAGAGTGTTTTGGTCGAGGGCGGGACCGAGGTCGCCGGGGCGTTCGTTGACGC
>CALDGX010000114.1 GCA_937941715.1 uncultured Chloracidobacterium sp.
AGCGGACTGAAAATCCGCGTGTCGGCGGTTCGACCCCGTCTCTGGCCACCACAATTTCACGGGCTCCGGTATTTTGCCGGAGCCCGTTTTCTTTACTGAGTTCGATTGTGTTGTACAATGTCGGAACACCCGTTTCGCCATTAGATATGTACGACAGCAACTCGCCAGAGATCACTCGAATCCTTCAAGATCTTACCGGCGGTGATGCCCTCGCAAATGAGCGCCTTTTAGACGCGGTTCATGTCGAACTCAAACGCCAGGCCAGAATTCTCATGTCCCGCGAACGAAGTGACCACACGCTGCAGCCGACAGCATTGGTCAATGAAGCGTTTCTAAAGCTCGGTGATGCGTCCGGCATCGAATGGAAGAACAGGTCGCACTTCTACGGCATTTTTTCTAAGCTGATGCGCCAGGTCCTGGTCGATCATGCACGTCAGCACACTGCCAACAAGCGCGGGAACGGCAAGATCGAGCTGTCGATCGATGATGTCGATGTCCCGACCGAAGACAATATTGAGCTCGTTCTTACGATCGACGATCTGCTTGAGCGGCTTGCCGCACTTGACGAGACCCACGCCCGCATTGTCGAGATGCGTTTCTTTGCCGGAATGCAGAATAACGAGATCGCCGAGGCTCTGGGGATCAGCGAGCGAACGGTCGGCCGCGAATGGGTCGCGGCGAAGCTCTGGCTTTTGCGCGAACTGGACTCGAATTAGTTGACCTACTCCCGCAACATATTTCGCATATTGATTTAGGAGGAAATCCCGCGATCTCACGATCCAGCAGCAAAGATTGGTCGTCTGTCAAAGATGTCCTGCTTGATGTCATCGAACTTGATGACGCCGGCCGGCGTGACCTCCTGGCGTCTCCGCACATCTCGGATCCTGTCCGCCGCGAGGTAATGTCATTACTCGGCTTTGCCGACAAAGACGCCGGCTTTCTCGAACGCCCCGCGGTCACGTACGCGAGGTCGTTGATCGATGCCCTTCCCGATGAAGCTGTGGTCTCGGGCGGCAGCACTATCGGCCCTTATACGATCGAAAGCGAGATCGCCCTTGGCGGTATGGGCGCCGTATATCTGGCCCGGCGGACTGACGGCAAGTTCAATCAATTGGTCGCGCTGAAGCTGTTGCGCCGTGAATACAGCGTCGGGAAAACGCGCGAGGCCTTTCAACGCGAGATCGAGATCCAGTCCAGCCTCGAACATCCCAACATCGCCCGGATCCTGGATACCGGCACGACTGACGACGGCATTCCGTACATAGCGATCGAATTTGTTGCCGGTGAACCGATCGACGAGTTTTGTTTCTCGCGAAACTTGAGCTTGCGCGACCGCCTCAAGCTCTTCAACCGCGTGTGCGACGGCGTGGCTTTCGCTCATCGGAATCTCGTCATTCATCGCGACATCAAGCCGGGCAATATCATCGTCACCGATGACGGCACGCCTAAACTGATCGATTTCGGCATTTCCAAACTCGCCGATGCCGACCAGAAAGAACCGACGCTGTTTGGTGCGATGACGCCCGAATATGCCAGCCCCGAGCAGATCGACGGCCGCCCGGTGACGACGGCGACCGACATTTACAGCCTTGCCGTTGTGCTCTACAAGCTCGTCGCGGGCCGATTGCCGTTTGACCTGTCGGCAAGGTCGGCGATCGAGGCTCGCACTATCGTTTGCGAGACGGAACCGCCGCTGCCGAGCTCGCGGGCGAACAGCCGAGGAGTCGCCGCGTCGCAGCTCAAGGGCGACATCGACAATATTTTGCTGCTGGCGATGCGCAAGGACCCGTCCGAGCGTTACCAGACGGTCGAGCAGTTTGCCGATGATATCTGGCGTTCGATCGACGGGCTGCCGGTGAATGCCCGCCCGAGCACCTGGACGTATCGGGCGGCAAGATTTGTCCGCCGCAATCGGATCGCGGCCGCGGCCGGCATCGTGGTCACGATCGCGTTGATCGGCGGCACGGCGTTGGCATTGTGGCAGAGCCGCGTCGCGATGGCTGAGGCCGCGAACGCAAAGGCCGAACAGGCCAAATCCGAAAAGATGGCCAAGTACATGGCAAAGATCATCGGCTATGCCAACCCCGGATGGTACGCCGAGGGTGCCAAACAAAAGGGCGAGGCGCGCGTGATCGACGCCGTCAACGAACTGTCCGACAAGATCGACGCCGACTTTCCCAATGACATCGACATCGCCGCTGAGCTCCACTACCGATTTGGCGAGGTCTTCGGCTGGGTCGCCCGCGGAAAGCCGGAGGGCGACGAGAAAAGCAGATATTCCGCCAAGTCGCGCGAGCACGCTCTCAGGGCCCTGGAGCTGCGTGTCAAATACTACGGCGACTGGCACGTCCTCGTCGCCAAGGACCTTTACAGCACATTCGCGATGTTGTCCGACGATCCGTACGAACAGTGCCGCCTTTTCGACCGCTCTATTAACATGATGCGGTCGACCGACCCGACAAATCGCAACTTCCCCTTTATGCTGACGGATTACGCCGCGTTCATCTCATACTACGAAGACCATGCGCGGACCGTGCCTTGCCGGCAGACGATCACGCCCGTGACTTCTGAGTCGCCGCATGAGGTCGCCGTACGTTATTACCGGGAATCGATCCCGTACCTCAAGATGCACTTCCCTGACGATCCGGCTCCGATCGCTTATGCCGAGTGCCGCATGGGTATCTCGCTGGCGCGTCAGGGCCGAACCGAAGAGGCGAGGGCTCTTCGTTCCAGATGTCAGGCCTTTGTCGAGTCGGCGCTCTACGACCCCGTCCGGAGATCGAGAATTAACGATCTCGAATTGATCGATTCCATCCTCAGCGGATCGGGCAGCTAGCCGCGACCCGCTTGATTCACGACGCTTTTGGTGCGATATTCTTCGATAAATATCGGCGTCAGCCGCAAAACGGAGAATGATCTTATGTCACAAACCCTCAGAGCCATATTTGCAGTCTCAATTTTGTTAGTCGTTTCCGCGATCACGTTCGCCCAGTCGGACGAACGCGAGGTCCACATCGGCGTCAAGGCCGGGCTCAG
>CALDGX010000115.1 GCA_937941715.1 uncultured Chloracidobacterium sp.
AGACGCTGTCGTGCAAGATCATGGGCGAGCCGGATATCACCGATCACATCTGCTCGAAGCTCGGCATTCATCCGGGCGAAACGACCGAAGACGGACGATTTACCGTCTCGCTGGTCGAGTGCCTCGGCAGCTGCGGCACGGCGCCGATGATGCAGATCGGATTCGACTATCACGAAGATCTGACGATCGAAAAGGTCGATAAGATTTTGGAGGGCTGTAGCTGAAGCCTTCCAGTGGCGCATTTTCGATTAAATACGTGAGTAAGATACAGAAATTGATATTTACGATTTTGCTCATCGCTCTTTGTAGCCAGATTGCTGTAACACAGACGATTGATGGCTGGAGAGGATTAATTATCGATGAGGCGACGCCGGAACAAGCAGAAAGGTTACTGGGCAAACCGGATTCTGATAAGCCTACCGACAGGTGGCATTTGTTGAGAAGCAACTTTTTCATCAAGAACATAGGGAAGGCCCTCAGAACCCTCGAGTATGAGAAAATTGACGGTTTTAAGCTGGTTAAGCTTAAGTTTGATAATGACTTGAAACTAGTTTCTATTCACCTTGAACCGAAATCGCTTGACGTTAATGTATTAACAAACACCTACTCAGCGATTGAATTTCACGAGGGAATTGATGTAAAGACGGCAGTTGACCTTATGCGGCCCAGAAATAAAAATCCGCGACGAGATTCTAATTACTGGGCGGCTACACTCGAACTCATGGCTGCGTCGGAAAAGACAATCTTTATTGCGGCTGGTTATGGCGGCTCTAAGGGCCGAATCACAATGATTGAGTTTACTAGTCGGACTTTGGAGAACAAGACGGGCTCCGAACTTTTGAAATAGCAGACGGAGATCGAATCTCTGCTAGGTAGTGTAGTTTTATGGAAATCAAAGCAATCGGCTGTGAACCACTGCAGTTAAAGCGAATGCACATCAAAGATGGGCACACGCTGAAGGTCTATCGTGAGACCGGCGGCTATAAGTCACTTGAAAAGGCGCTCAAGATGGCTCCCGCCGATATCATCGAGGAAGTCAAAAAGTCGGCCCTTCGCGGCCGCGGCGGTGCGGGCTTTCCGACCGGTATGAAGTGGTCTTTTGTGCCAAAGGATTCGCCGAAGACAAAATACGTCGTCTGCAACGCTGACGAATCGGAGCCCGGCACATTCAAGGATCGCTATCTGATGGAGCGCGACCCGCACGCCCTCATCGAAGGGATGCTGATCGCCGGTTTCGCTCTCGGTTCGACGACCGGATACATCTATACCCGCGGCGAATACAGATATCTGATCGACATCATGGACGTCGCCCTGGCCGAGGCCCGCGAGGCCGGGATTTTGGGTGATAACGTGATGGGTTCGGGCTTTAAGATGGACATCCACACCCACACTGGTGCGGGAGCCTACATCTGCGGCGAGGAAACGGCCCTTTTGAGTTCGCTCGAGGGCTATCGCGGCCATCCGCGTATGAAGCCGCCGTTTCCGGCAGTCGAGGGCGTTTACGCCTCGCCGACGGTGGTCAACAATGTCGAAACGCTGACGGCCGTGCCCCAGATCATTGAGATGGGCGGCGACGCATGGCGTGCACTCGGCACTGAGAAGTCGGGCGGGACGAAATTGTGGTCGGTCAGCGGGCACGTCAATAAGCCGGGCGTTTACGAGCTGCCGATGGGCTATGCCGACATGGAAAAGTTCATCATGGAAGATTGCGGCGGCATCCGCGGCGGCAACAAGCTCAAGGCCGTCATTCCGGGCGGGTCAAGCGTTTACATCATGAACGCCGACCAGGTCATCGGAAAGAGCGTGACGATGGACTATGAAGGCCTCGTCGCGGGCGGGTCGATGGTCGGTTCGGGCGGATTTATCGTCATGGACGACACGGTCGACGTGATGGAATCGACCAAGAACCTGACCGAGTTTTATAAACACGAGTCTTGCGGGTGGTGTACGCCGTGCCGCGAAGGAACGGATTGGCTGGTCAAGATATTTAACCGCATCGCTGATGGCGGCGGACGCCCGGAAGACGCCCAGTTGATGCTCGACATCTGTGACAACATCGAGGGCAAGAGCTTTTGCCCGCTCGGTGACGCCGCAGCCTGGCCGATCCAGAGCGCGATCAAGCAGTTTCCGGAAGACTTTAAGAAATGGCTGCAGAACAAGGCCAACGGAAACGAGGTAACGGCAAATATCTGATGTCGTTGAGGAGAGTCTTTCATCGGCTGCCGCTGGCCCTGCCATTACTGCTGCTCATATCGGCGGCGGTGCTCGGGCAGGAAAAATTGCCGGTGATAATAGTTCCGGGGTTGACCGGTTCTGAATTGATAAATAAGCGGACGAATGAGGTCGTCTGGTTCAAGGCTCCGCGGTCGAAAGACGATGATCTGCGTTTGCCGGTGACGGCGAGCATACTCAGATCGCACGACGATCTGGTGCGGGGCGATATTCTGAGGAGTATCAAGGTCGGCATCTTTCCGCGGATCGACGTTTACGGCGGGCTGATCGAGAACCTGATCGCCAAGGCCGGCTATCACGAGGAATCGTGGCAGAGCCCGACGTCGAAGGGCGATTCGGCGGCGATATACGTTTTTCCGTACGACTGGCGGCAGGACAACGTTGAAAATGCCCGTTTGCTGATCCGCGAGATCACGGCGCTCAAGCTCAGGCTGAAGCGGCCGCACCTGAAGTTCAACGTGATCGCGCACTCGATGGGCGGCATCATCACGCGGTACGCGGCGATGTACGGTGACGCCGATCTGCCGACGGCGAATCGGACGCCGAAGCCTACCTGGGCGGGTGCAAAGCACTTTAACAAGGTCGCACTGCTCGGAACGCCGAGCGAGGGTTCGGTGCTGGCTCTGAGGTCGCTGGTCGACGGATTTGCGATCGGCGGGATAAACATAAATCTGCCGTTTGTGCAGAACCTTACGAAATTTGATCTTTTTACAATTCCGTCGGTGTACCAGCTGCTGCCGGCACCTGGCACGCTCAGAGCGACGGATGAGAATTTTGAGCCGATCAGCATCGACCTGTACGATC
>CALDGX010000116.1 GCA_937941715.1 uncultured Chloracidobacterium sp.
GACGGTATCTCAAATCGTCGCCGGCAACGCATATTCTTGCACATCAGCATATCGTCGACGCGGACCATGTAGTCGCGTGACTTGGCAAACTGGGCACGTTCGTGTTCGTTCAGATTACGCGGGGCCTGTTTCTTTTTGGTCCTTTTGATCCAACGGATGTCATAGTCGTTCCGTTCGCGGCAGTTCGGGCAGGAAAAGTTTGCCGTCTTGATCTCTTGCCTTTCGTCAAATATATCGCGTTCGTGCATTTACTAATTATAGCGCCTTGGCGGGCAAACCGCGCAGAAATACAAAACTGAAGATCCCTGTATCGTGGCCGTCGGTGAAATGAAAATTGAGGGCGTATCTCCCGACGATCGATATGTGGTCGAACTTCAGATCATCGGAGACGCTCTCGTCACGCAGCATTTTTTCGCCGGTCCACTCATTGACGCAGCTGGCACACGGACAGGAACGCCTGAGCTGCGGGGCCGTATACTTGGTCTCGGTATCGTCTGACCATTTGATCGAGATAGAACTGTCCGAGTCTTCGATTATCTGCAGTGGTTCAATCATAAAATTAACTGAGGAGGGCGGTCTGAATTGCCCGCGGGTCAATGCCGTAGTGCGTTGCGTGATAGAGTATTTTACCGCCTTTGATAACGAATGCCTGCGGTGACGCGTGCCTGACGCCAAGGCGTTCGGCAACAGCGTTCGAGACCGCGCGGTGGTCCTGAACGACGATGACATTCATCTCGCCGTCAATAGAGCCCATTTGTTCGTAAATGTCGGCACTGATCCCGCAGGTCCGGCTGTGTTTCAGTAGGAAAACGGGTTCGTCGGACGAACGGCCGACGAGGGCCTCGAACTTTTCGATCGAATCGAGTGTAACGACTTTCGGCATTTTTCGGGTGTCAGGCTGTTTGAGTATCAATTTTGGGAAATATCTTGCGAAACGCCACGGCCTGGGCCATCATTATCAGCGGTAGGACCAGGTACAACCCAACACACAGCATCAAATAACCGACGATCGCCACTACGAACCCGACCCCGAAAAGCCCGGCCATGCCCGCGAGGTTGTTCCAAACCGCTTTTGCGCTGACCATCATTGCCTGGACTCCGGTCAGGCCGCGTTCGACGATCAGCGGATAAGCAAACATTATCAGCGTGTGAAAACACACCATCACCACGACAATTACGATCTCGAAGATCACGGTACCGATCAGGAACGGGATCAGTTCGGATTCGCTCATCTTAGGGCCGGCGATCGCCATCGCGATCATCGGAATGTATATCGTAAACAGCACAATGAAGATCGGAACAAAGATCAAAACCGATACCAAGAGGCTCTTCCAGATATAATCAAACCCTTTGAAAAGCTTTTCAAACTTCAATTCACGGCCGTCGATCAGGTCGAAAAGGCACAGGAACATACCGCACATCATCGGCCCCATCAGTATGATCGGAACGGCTCCGCCGATCAGCATCCCGACGATCACTATCCCGAAGACCATCCAATAGCGTTCCTTCATCAATGCCCAGGCCTCTTTGTAAATCTCGACCGGCTTGATGGCGCCGATCTGAAAATCGGTATTCTGCATAGTGCCGTGCCTCCGCTAAGCTGACCGTTCGGCCAGGTTGTAGATATTGGACAAATAGTCCGCGACCATCCGGTCGCTCGAAAATTGCGGTGTCAGCGTCGCGATCGAATTACGCATCCGGGCGATCCACTCTGCCGGCAAGCCGCTGTCGCCGGTCCCGTAATAAGTCGGTATTATCTCGTTTTCGAGCGTTCGGTACAGTGCCTCGGCATCGGCGGCGTCCATAACGTCGTCATTGTCGTCGGCATCGAGTCCGCCGATCGCAAAACCGTTGATCTCGTTGAATCCCTCGATCCACCATCCGTCAAGGACCGAGAAATTAAGGGCCCCATTCATCGCGGCCTTCATTCCGCTGGTGCCGCTGGCTTCCATCGGACGGCGGGGAACGTTCATCCACACATCGACGCCATGGACGAGATAACGGGCGATCTCCTGGTCATAATCTTCGATAAAGACGGCCCGCCGCTGCCAGTTTGAGTCGTGGTTGATGCTCATTAGCTTTTGCAGGATCGTCTTTGCCGTATTGTCCTGCGGGTGGGCCTTGCCGGCGAAAACGAACTGCACCGGCCGCTCGGCATCATCAACCATCCTCAAAAGCCGCTCGAGATCGGTAAACAACAGGTCCCATCGCTTATAAGCGGCGACACGGCGGGCAAACCCGATGGTCAGGATGTCGGGCGAGAATAGCTGACGCGTATCTTCGTGTTCGTTGATCGTGTCCTTTGAACCAGTGTCCTTGGTCTTCGTCCGCTCGCGGATAAACGCGATAAGCAGACTCTTGAGTGTTCGATGGGCCGTCCAGATATCGCTGTCCGACAAGCGTTCGGCCGCCGCCGCCCAACCCGCAGGATCGCGGACGATCGTCTGCCAATCGGGGCCGATGCGGCTGTCGTAGAGGTCCTGAAATACCGGTGCGATCCACGTCGGAGCGTGGACGCCGTTGGTAACCGACGTGATCGGCACCGCTCCCGCGTCGGCGAGATTCGGAAACATCTTGAGCCATAATTGGCGCGATACTTCGCCGTGCTTTTCGCTCACGCCGTTTGCCGAACGGCACATCCTGATCGCGAGCGGCGACATCCCAAAACCCTCGCTATTGTCCGAAAGGTCAGCCCGGCCGAGAGCAAGAAACTCGTCTTGCGTCAACTTTAGCGAACCGATGAACTCGCTGCTGAAACAATCGCTAAGCGTCGCAGTCGGAAAGACGTCGTTACCGGCGGCGACCGGCGTGTGCGTCGTGAAAACGCACTTTTCGCGCACCGCCTCGGCCGCGTCGGCAAATGTGCCGTCGGGATGCGATTCGAGAAACTCCCTGGACAGCTCGAGGGTCGAAAACGCCGCGTGGCCTTCGTTCAAATGATAGACTGCCGGATCGACGCCGAGCTTTCGCAAAAGGCGGACGCCGCCCATGCCGAGGACCTTTTCCTGCACGATACGCGTTTCGGTATCGCCGCCGTAGAGATGCCCGGTGATCAGGCGGTCAACCTCGCTGTTGCGGCCGAGATTGGTGTCGAGCAAATAAAGCGAAATGCGTCCGACACGAGCCCGCCACGCCTGAGCAAATACCTCACGTCCGCGTATCTTGACCGAGACCATGACGCGTTCGCCGGCCGCGTCGAGCACCGGTGTCAGTGCAAGTTCCGATTCAAAAATGTCGTTGTACGATTCCTTTTGCCAGCCCTCGTGGCTGATCTGCTGGCGAAAATACCCATATCGGTACAGCAGCCCGATCGCCATCAAGGGCACATTGAGGTCGCTTGCCGATTTGAGGTGGTCGCCGGCCAAAATGCCGAGGCCGCCCGAGTAGTTGGGCAGGGAATTGTGCACGCCGTACTCGGCGCAGAAATACGCGATCGCCGGCGGCGTTGTCAGGTCGCTTGCGGCGGCGGTGTAATCACAAAATTCTCTGTAAAACCGCTCGACGCGGTCGACATATCGTTTGTCGGCGGACCGCTGCCACAGCCGAAGTCCACTGATACGCTTGAGCATCAAACGCGGATTCTGCTCGCACTTGTCCCACAGCTCGGGATCGAGGTCGCGAAAAAGTGCGACGCCCTCCGGACGCCAGCACCAATAAAAGTTGGCCGATATCTCGTTTAACCAAGCGATGTTTTCCGGCAGTTTTCGGACAAAATCAAAATTATTTTCGTTTACGGGGGTTGTGTCGAGGCTCGGGGCAGCTTGCATAGTACTAGGGCTTGTTTCGGCGATCTCCATTGCTAAATCTATAAATCACTTTGTTGGCGATGCGAATAAAGTATCCAGAAACTATAAACTATGCCGCCCGCAGTATCAAATTTCTAGCCGCTCGGGGCCGGCTCATCGGCTTGCCGATCAGCGATCTCGCCGACCGGCATAAAGCGGTAATGAAACGCGACGACGGTGCCGAATGTGAAGCCGAGCAATATCAGCAAACCCGTGATCATCAGATAGTTGCTGAAATTGCCGAGCCCGATCGCCCACCACAGAATGCCCATCGGAATGCCGCCCGCGGCAAAAAATGCCGGTATCTTGACGAACTGAAGGCTGAACCTGCGGGTCCGTTCGCGGCGTGTGTAAAAGACGATCGGCTTTAACCGGTCATATTCCCACGCGACCAGGTAGACCGCCGCGAGGCACATCAGTGTCGTGATCACCCACGTGCCGGCAAAACCGACCGAGATCGTAAGCACCGCGATATTGGCGATGATCGGCAGGAACATCAACGCGCCGATGTGCGCCGTTCGCGGGATAAGCAGCAGGATCGCGGCCGTTATTTGTCCCCAACCGATAAACTCGTAATAAAAGCCCGTCGCCATCAGGGCGTTGAAATAATGCCCGACCGGGTGCGAATCCGGCAACGACGTAAACGGCTTGTGCAGTATCTTGGGTATGCTCGGCGGTATAAAACCGAGCGCCAGCAGCACACGCGTGAACGCCGTAAATCCCTGCGTCCACCAACGCCGGGTGAAGGCAACGTGGAGATCATCGAGTACGTGTTCTAGTTTCATGTCATTGCAAACGTCATTGCTATCCAAAAAGTTCTTTCCAAACTTTGCGTCCTCCGCGATCTCGGCGTTGAAAATATGCCAAGGCCCTTGCCAACGCAGAGAGAACGTCCTCAAATTCACAATCCCGTGCCAATTCGCTATAATCGGGAATTTCGTGGAGACGTGTAAAACAAAATGAAACTCGATATCATCCCCGTTAAATGGTCCGAAATGGGCGTTCTAATGCTTGATCAGCGGCTGCTTCCGACCGAGGAGGTCTGGCTGACGCTCAAGACCTACGACGAAGTCGCCGCCGGCATCAAGGACATGGTCGTTCGCGGTGCACCGGCGATCGGCGTTTCGGCGGCGTACGGAATGGCGATCGCGGCGAAGAATTTCGTCGGCACGACGGTCGCCGATCTCGAGGACGAACTCGATTTCGCGGGCGACGTTCTGGCCAAGACCCGCCCGACCGCGGTCAACCTTTTCTGGGCGATCGACCGCATGAAACGCACGTTCCAACAGGCCAAGGCCGAAGGGAAGTCGGTCAGCGAGATCAAGGAGATACTGAAGGCCGACGCGATCGCCATCCACGACGAAGACATCGAATCGCAGCGTCTGATCGCTCAGTTCGGCGGTGCGTTGCTCAACGACAACGACGTCGTGCTGACGCACTGCAACGCCGGAGCCCTCGCGACCGGCGGAGTTTGGGGAACGGCTCTCGGTGTGATCCGCGGGGCCGTCGATCAGGGCAAGGCCATCGCCGTCGTCGCCGACGAAACGCGCCCGTACCTGCAAGGGGCACGCCTCACGGCCTGGGAACTGATGGAAGACGACATTCCCGTCACGCTCATCACCGACAATATGTCCGGCCACGTGATGAAGAGCGGCAAGATCAAGGCCGTCGTCGTCGGCAGTGACCGCATCGCCGCGAACGGCGACGTCGCCAACAAGATCGGCACCTATATGGTCGCCGTGCTCGCAAACCGCCACAACATACCGTTTTACGTCGCCGCTCCGCTCTCGACGGTCGACCTCAATTGCCCGACCGGCGACGACATCCCGATCGAGGAACGCGGCCGCGAAGAGGTCACCCACATCAAAGGCAATCAGCTCGCCCCCGACGGCGTCGGCATCACCAACTACGGCTTTGACGTCACGCCAAACGACCTCGTGACCGCCATAATTACGGAGAAAGGCGTCGCCCGTGCGCCTTACATCGACAGCCTAAAGGCGCAGTTCGAAATGTAATTGCACTGGCCCTCCACAAGCTGCCACTGGCATTAGCTAGTGGATCAAGTGTTATTAATGAACTGCCATTAGCATTAGTTAGTGGGTCAAGGGTTCTTAATGAATTGCCATTAGCATTAGCTAGTGGCAACTCGTTAAGAAACTGCCCGGAATTAGCATATCGCCGCCCGGAATCGCGTCCGCACGGCCCATATATCCGTCCGCGCTTGTCAGAACCGCCTCGCGTCAGCGGGCGGCC
>CALDGX010000117.1 GCA_937941715.1 uncultured Chloracidobacterium sp.
TTGGGGTGCGAGAGGTCGCTAGTTCAAATCTAGTCGTCCCGACCATTTGGCAGAAAGCCCGGCTCTTTATTGAGCCGGGCCTTTTTGTCTGATCGGACGTTAATTCACCTCTTCCGGCTTTTCATCGGGCAATGTCTCGGCCAGCGGCGGCTCGGGGAAGAACTTTCGATACAGCTGCACGACAATGAAGTGGTCGGCCAGAACCACCATGCCCGCCGCCACTATGACCAGCGCACCGAGCAGCGGGCCCAATGAGAATGAGCCTTCGCCAAGTCCTGCCGCCGTTTTGAATCTGAATGCCGCCCCGTCCAGCCAAAAGTAACGGATCAAAAGGAACGCCGCCAGATAGATGAAGCTCGCCCACATCGCCCAGGAGCTTCTCGACGACCAAAGTATCCCATTGCCCACGGCCAGCAAAAGAGCGAACGAAACCCAAAGAACGTACCACGCCGTCCCGGAATGATAAACAAATCCCTCGACTGCGGCAGCCGGTACGCCGATGCTCTGCAGCCAACTCCAAGAATAATACGTAAAAAAGCCCACGATCGCGACCGAAACAGCCAGCAGGCCGATGTATATTTTGCTCAACATTACCGAATCTTGTATCACAGTTACGCCCTGATAACAAAAAAACGCCCGAGACCGGCCCGGGCGTTCGTTTTCTCTGGCGATCTATTGCGGTCACTCCGGCCGCATCGTCAGGAAGATCGTCTGACCTCGTCGGGTAATGAGAAAGAGGATCGGTTTGCCCGCTGAGCCGTCAAGGACCGATTTAACGTCCGCCACCGAGGTTATCGGCCGTTTGTTCATCTCGAGTATGACATCGCCGCGAGCTATACCGGCGGCTGCCGCCGGCCCGTTCGGGTCGATGTCCGCAACGACGAGCCCGTCATTCGAGTCGAGCCCAAGCTGCTTTGCGATAGCGGGCGTGACCGGCTCGAGACTCAATCCGAGCTTGCCGCCCTGATCATTCGATCCCGGCGATCCAGGTTCACCCTTCGCGTTTGGATTCTTCGACAGTTCGTCAGTATTAAATTCATCAAGCGTCGCCGTTAATTCGACTTGTTTGCCGTCGCGAAGAACGGTTAGCTTGATCTCGGTACCGGGAAGTGTCTGAGCGACCTTGTTCCTGAGTACATTGCTGTCTTCGAGCTTTTCGCCATTTATAGCAGTTATGATGTCATTACGTTTGATTCCGGCCTTCTCACCTGCACTGCCGGCCTTGACGTTGCTGACCAGGATGCCGGACCTGTCTTTGAGGTCGAGGGCCTTGGCGATCTCGTCCGTGACGTTCTGGATGTTGATACCGAGCATTCCGCGGCGGACCTTGCCATCCTTCAGAAGTTGCTCCATCACCGACTTTGCCATATTCGACGGTATCGAAAATCCGATACCGATATTCCCGCCGCTCGCGCCGCCGGGCGACAGGATCTGTGAGTTAATACCTATAAGTTCGCCGGCAAGGTTGACCAGTGCTCCGCCCGAGTTTCCGCGATTGATCGGGGCGTCGGTCTGCAGAAAATCCTCGTAACTGCCATCGCTGAGTCCGGTACGCCGTCCTTTTGCCGATATGATGCCGGCCGTTACCGTCTGGCCGATCCCCAACGGATTGCCGATCGCCAGCACGATGTCGCCGACACGTACGTTATCCGAGTTGCCAAGGTTTAGGAACGGCAGCTGCTGGCCGTCGATCTTCAAAACGGCGAGATCACTCGGCTGGTCCGACCCCACGATCTTGGCTTCGAACGATTTGTTGTCGCTCATCAGAACCGTGATCTTTTCGGCACCGTCCACAACGTGATAATTAGTAAGGACGGTCCCGTCGGCACTGACGATCACGCCTGAGCCGAGCCCGCGTTCGATCTGCGGCCGCTGATTCGGCATCTGTTGTCTGGGCATCGGCATTTGACGAAACATATCGTCGCCGAAAGGGAACATCTGCGGCTGATTTTGCTGCGTCTCCTTGTGCTCGGCCTCGATCCTGACAACCGCCGGCGACGTTTTGTCCACGATGTCCGCGTACGAAGTTCTGACGCCGTCAACAACAAGCGGGGCGGCCGGTGCCGGAGTTGCGGGCGGCGATGCTTCGCCGCCGCCGAGCAGGCCGGTCTTACATGCTCCCGAAACAACAACAAGCGTAAAAAGTGCAAAATAGAAAAGCTTTCTGCCCAACATTTTGTGAATTCTCCGAGAAAGTTCGAATTGAAAATATGCCCGACATTGGATATGCCAAACAACGCGTATGATGTCTAATACGATTTGCCCGCCTAACAGGTTCGCAAAATATGCGGCCGTTAAGTGACTTTCGGCGTTTCGTCTCGAAATATGTAAGCGAGTGATTTGTAAACCAGTTTCGAGCACAGGAACGCCGGTGAGTCGTAATGCTCATTGTACGAATATTCAACCAGGTCCATACCGACAACTCGTTTCTTTTCAGCGAGTCTGCGGATGAGAGTTAAAGTTTCGTACCAGCCGAGGCCGCCTGGTTCGGGTGTTCCGGTCGTCGGCACGATACTGGGGTCAAGGCCGTCGATATCTATCGTGAGATAAACATTATCCGTGAGGCGGTCGACCGCCTCATCGATCCAGTCGGTCCGGCCGACTATGTCGCGAGCCCAGTAGATCGTCGTCGGCAGATCACCTTTGAGCGAGCGTGCCTCGTCGCCCGAGATCGAACGAATGCCGACCTGGACCGACGGGATCCGCAGATCCTTGACAACACGAGCCATTATCGACGCGTGCGAGTGCGGCGTGCCGTCATACTCGTCTCGCAGGTCAGCGTGGGCGTCGATCTGCAGGACACTCAAATTCTCGTATTTTTCATTATGCGCTTTGATGATCGGTGCCGAGACCGAGTGCTCACCGCCGAGCATACAGATGAATTTATCCAGTTCGAGAAGTTTTTTTGAATAACCGTAGAGATCGTCCATCATCGATCGTGGCGTCTCGCGCGGAGTGAATTCCGGCAGGGTGTGGATCCCGAGCCTGTAAACCTCGGCATCGGTCTCCTCCTCGTACAGTTCCATATTGCGCGATGCGTCGATGATCGCCATCGCACCGGCGCCCGTCCCGGTGCCGTAGGAGACCGTCCCTTCGTACGAGACGGGAAGTATAAGTATTTTGGCGGTATCGAGGTCAGAATACTGTGACTCGTCGATACCGCCAAAGTTCATCGGCAGTTCAGCTGATTCGCTCATATACGCTACTACGGAACGTCAACGACGAGGTCCTTTCCGGCAAAGCTGAAATTCGGACGTTTGCGTCCCTTCATAAACTTGGCGGCCGTCTGCGAAAGGGCCGTGATTATCATCGGAAGAGCGATCGAGGGGTCGCTCGGAACATACGCCGTCGTTGCACCGCGAAGCAGCTTTCCGAATGTCGACGTATGATTGCCGGCGAACGACGGTGTCCGGATCTCAAGCGGGGCCGAGTCGGTTGTGATCGAGATCGCGTACTTGTGGCCGCGGATGTTCGTACGGGTAATGTATGACGAAACCTCGGCGACGTTGACCATATTCTGGCTGTTCGTGCTGCCGAGGGTAATGATGCCTGAGTTGCGTGTCCGCTGGGCGATCTGCATCATTTCCATCGTGTCCTGGGTCGTGTCGAACGAGATATTGATCTTCTTTTCGAACTTTGCCCGCGCGATACCTACCGACAGCTCCGAACCGCCCAGATCCGGGCAATAGACCGGGATGCGCGACTTGAACGCCGACGTTAAAATGCCGTCCTCGTGGGCGATCTCCGACAGCTCGCGTCCCATCAGGTGCAGAAATTCGCGGACCGAATACGAGCGGCTCAACTCGAGCTGATTGATAACGCTGCCGATCCACTCGTCCGCTTCCTGGTACTCTTCGCGGTTGGCCAGAACGTCGCCCATCCGCATCACGTCGGACGCGTCGAGTTCTTCGTCATCCATGCTCGGATGTGCCTGAAAATGATTGCGTCCGAGGATCTCGTGGATATCGTGATAGAGTACCGTTCCCGACATCACGATGACGTCGACGAAGCGGTTTTTGATGACATAAGCCAGCAGCCGACGCATTCCCGACGGGATCAGGTTGCCCGAACCGCAAAGGTAGATCGTCGAGTTATCATCGAGCATATCCAGCCAGATACGATGGGCCTCAGCCAACTGTTTGGCGCCGAATCCGGCACCTTCCATCTTTTCCAGAAGTCCCGCGACCGAGCGGTCTCGGTCGATAGGGATGGGCCTCGTCGGTACCGTCAAAAATTTCGAAGCCTTTGTTTTCTTTTGAGCAACCATAATTTCTCCGCGAATTAATTAACTTAAGATCGTCTAAAATATTTATTTCTTGTCTGTCGTGCCGTTGGGCGTCAAATAGGTATAACTTTCGACCTGATCCTCATAAAACTCGATCAGTTTACTGCCCTCGGTGTTTGTGAGTATCCCTTCCTTGATCCTCAGCATTACCGCCTTGCGAAAGTTGTCGTGCAGCTGCACGGCATCAAATCTGACCGATGCGAGCGAGTCGCCCAATGTCGCGCCGTAAATGACCTTTCTGATAATGTAGCCATCCTCACCGATAAAAATATGTGCTTCGTGGGGAACACCGAAGAGGTTATGGTTATTGCCCATTACCTCCTGATACGCCCCGACCAGCATCATCGCGAGGTAATACGGCTCATTTTTCACAAGCTTGTGCAGTTCGAGAACGGGCTTAACGTCGTGAAGGTCGACAAACTTGTCGACGATCCCGTCCGAATCGCATGTAATATCACATAGCGTAGCATATTCCGTTGGCTTTTTGTTGAGTTTATGGATCGGGACGATCGGGAACAATTGTTCGAGTGCCCAATTGTCCGGCATCGACCGAAATACCGAGAAGTTAGCCAGGTATTTGGCACACATCAACCGCCGAAGATCATCAAATTCTTCGGAAACGTATTTTTTGAGCTGTGCGTACTGATCAGCCTTCTCGCATATATCCCAGAACAGGACCTCGCCCTTGCCCTTAGCCTCAAGCGATATCAGCCCGAGATTGAACATCGTGAAAAGCTCCTCGCGATGCTCAAGAGCGTCATGATAATACTCGCGATAGTTCTTGGCGTTTATCGTCTCACGCAGGTCAAACAGTTCCTTGACGACCTCCGGGTCGTCCGCGGCCATCGTCATCGGCGTCAGATCCTCGACGACGGTCTCGATCTCGTCCTGGACGTTGGTCACAAGGACTGCGTGATACGCCGACAGGTAGCGGCCTGATTCCTGAATGATCGTCGGATGCGGGACGTTCTCGTCGTCACAAACTGTCTTGATGACGTAGATCACGTCATTGGCAAACTCGCGGGCGTTGTAGTTGGCCGACGATTCAAACGAGGTTCGCGAGCCGTCGTAATCGACCGCCATGCCGCCGCCGACGTCAAGATAGTCGATGGGGATCTGCATTTTGCGGATCTTGGCGTAGGTGCGGGCCGCCTCTTTCATCGCGTTTTTGATCCGCTTGATGTCCGTAAGTTGCGATCCGATGTGAAAATGCAGCAGTCGAAGCATGTCGATCCGGCCGGCTTCCTGCAGACGGCGTATGACCTCAAGGATCTCGGTCGTCGTCAATCCGAATTTCGCCGCCTCGCCGCCGGATTTCTCCCACTTGCCCGAACCCTTGGAGTACAGTTTGACCCGGACACCGATCATCGGCATTTTGACTTCGCCGTTGATCTTCGAGATCTCGTCGGCGAGATCCAGGGTGTGGTCGAGTTCACTCATCTTTTCGATCACGATCACGACATTCTTGCCGGCCGCGGCGCCGGCGAACGCCATTCTGATAAAATCGCGATCCTTGAAACCGTTAAGGACGAGCAGGCTGTCCTTCGACTGTTCGAGGCCCAGAGCCGCATAAAGCTCGGCCTTTGAACCCGCTTCGAGCCCAAAATTATAACGGGTGCCTTCACGCAGATATTCTTCGATCACGGCCCGATTCTGGTTGACCTTCATGGGAAAGACACAGAGATGTCCGCCCTCGTATTCGAATTCTTTGATCGATTTTCTAAATGCGGTCTGCAGTTTACGGATCTGGCCAAAGATCAGCTGCGGGAACCGGAGCAGGACCGGTGTGCTGACGCCGCGCTTTTGAAGGTCGTCGATGATCTCCTTGATATCAGCCGTGAGGCTGTCATTTTCGGGAGCCCGAACGATCAAATTACCCTTTCGATTGACTGCGAAATAATCTGCACCCCAGTTAGCGATGCCATAGGTTTCGGTTGTCTGATCAATTACTGTGCTCAAATCCGTATAACTCCTGTCCCCAAAAAATGGCCAAACCAATACTCAACAAAAACAATTAGCTTAATAAAAATCGGCGGAAATTCAAAGAGTCAATGATTAAAAGGGCTTCACGGCGTTTTTTGCTCCGATCGGCCGGTTTTTGCGTTTGGCACAAGCCTTGCAACTGTCTCGAACGGGAGAATTGGTTTTTAGGCGGATGACAGTCGCATCCTTACAAAATAGGCGCTTCGACCACAGTTGTGGTCAAAAAAGTGCCGTACTTTGTCAAAAGGCGATGCCAAAATCTGTCACATTATCAATATTTGAACGCGTCTGAGAGGTGTCGGTAATGAAGAATAAGAGCGAAAGCGGATTTTCGTTGATTGAACTTTTGATCGTGGTGGTGATCATTGGCATCGTTGCCACGCTTGCCGTTCCGGCTTTGCAAAAAGGCCTTCGGGCGGCCGAGAACGGTACGACCTTCGCCACGTTAAGGACGATCGGTTCGACACAGGTTGGCTATTACTCTCAAAACAACCGCTTTGGACGGTTGAGCGAACTGAACAACGTACTTGGCCAGGGATTGGGCGTAACGTCCGGAAATCAGATCAATCGCGGCAAATTTGTTTTCGAAATGACTCCGGCGGTCCCCACAAATACCGAACTGGCAAGCCGGTACACCATCACGGCGACCCGAAACGTCAGCGGCGAAGGCGTTATCTATAAGTACGAGATCACCCAAACGGGCGAGATACGCCAGATCCTTCCCTGAGATCTCTGATCACTCTCCCAACCTCAAAATCCTCAATCACCTAGGGGTAAACAGTAATGAATTTTTTCGAAGACCTGGTCGTCGAACTTAAAGAAGAGAATCTATTAGAAAGCACGGTCATGGAAAGTGGCCGCGAGGCGTCTGAAGAAGCGCTGGCCGTCACCTCCGGCCTCGCCGAATTTGACGTTGAGGACGATCCAGCCCCGCCGGCGGAGAGCGATGTCCTAGAAGACGCCGTGTTGACCGAAAGCTCAGGGCGCAAAGGTTCGTTCGGGCTTTCTGACGTTGAACCTCCCGCTCCGACACGGCCCGAACCGCCGGCCGCCGAGTCGGCTGACATCCAGCTGCAGGGTAATTCCGAAACCGTCGAGATACGAAAGCCGGCATCTGAACGCGAATTTTTTATCAAACGGGCTACCAGCGAGATATCTAGCCTCCAGATGGTCGAGGCGGTTCTCTCTGCCGTCGAGCGCGAGCGGATGAAGATCGTTCCGCGGTCATACGATGACCTCGAGGCAAAAAAGGCTCTCCACGTTTTCCTCCAAATGGCCGGCGACGTCGAGACCGAAAGGCACAAACAAGCTGAGTTTGACCTGCTCCGTGAGACCGAGGCGTGGTGTTCGGCTCTTGCTAAACGCGACCGCGAGATATCGGTCACCAACATTCGCCGCTACTGCGAGAATTGCAAACCGATGCTCAGCTCACAGGCGATGCTGGCTCTGGCGCGATTCTATCGCAACCTGCCGTATTCCGAGTCGGTTCGCGGTAAGTTCGATTTCATAATTACGAGGTTGTTTTCGCGTCCGACTGAGGACGAGATGCGGATGCTGCTGTTCACGCGTGATGAAATGCTCGGCCATATCAAGACGCTTTATGCCGAATGGTCCAGCATTCCGCTTTATTCGGCCGAGGGCGAAGAGTCTAATATTGCCCTCACGTCTCTGAGTTTCGAGGACCTCGCGAATGAAGCCGAGGCTGCGGTCAATTTTGACGATCTTATCCGGAGCGATTTCTTCGGCCGGCTGCGATTGTTCAAAGAAAGCATCGCCGAGCTCTTTTTCGCACCGTCGGTCACGGCGGCCGCGATCGAGTGCAACGTACGTATCGGTAATAAGTACGTCGAACTGATCGACCGCGAACGCCGCAAATCGGACGCCGCGACGGTCCATGACCGCTTCGGTGACATCGACGATCAGGTCGTATCAGAGGCGGCGGGCCGAACGCTCGAGCTAGTAAACCTTCTTCGAAACCGGGTTGCGGCTGACGATGAACCGGTTGTTGACGAGGAGACGGTCGACGAGGTCATTTCGCTCGACGTCCGCCATGATCACCACACTGTCGAAACCGCCGAAGCCGAAAGCGGAACAAAGAAAACCGCCGGAGCGGTAGCAAAGGCGATCGACGCGATCCGCTCGGTAAACAAGTGGTTTCTCATCGGGGCTGTCGTAATGATCATTGCGTCGGTCGGCGTGTTTGTCTGGGGAAATTACTTTGCCGAGCCCAAGGTCTCGAGCACCGGCGTCAAGACATTGAGTTTTCAGGGGACTGACCTCGCGGACGTTGTCAAGACCGCTAAGCTGAGCGGCGACACGCTGTATGTGGTGGCACAGGCCAACCTCGACCAGATGTCGAAGGAAAAACAGACGGAGGTCCTGCAAAAGCTATATCAGGCAGGCAATGAAAAGGGCTGGACCATCGTTAATCTGATGAATAGCGAAGGGAAGACGGTCGGCTATATCACGCCGAGCAAGGTCGAGATCCTCACACCTGAGACCAAATAGCTGACCTGATCGGCGATCAGTTTAAGCCACGCGTGCGGCGATCGCAGCGTGGCTTTTTTGTGCGCGTACCACGCGGAAAAGGCCGCTATGCCGTCTCCCACACCGTCATAGCCGCCTTTCCCAGTTATCGGGACCTGATTTTGGGGTCAGCTCCCGAAGCTATATTGTTCCGTTGTGAAAATAGTACGCCCGTCGGTATAGGAGGTCAATACTTTTTTTCAGCAAATGCCGATATTTCGAAACAAATAATGCTGTTCTAGAGTATTATCTTCGTACTTTCGATGTAATCTTTAACAGCTTTGGAGCCCAGAAAATCCCGGCTATCGCCGTGCAGCATCTGCACGAGCGAGCCGACCGAATCTCTATGAACAGTAAAAATCGAATCAGATCCCTTGTTGCCGCCCTGATATTGCAGGCGGTGGTTTTGGCCAACTTCGCCTTTGCGCAGACCGCTGTTCCGGCAGACGTCAATGCCGCGATCAGAAAAGAGGCGATGGAAAACTCTAAGATATTTAACACGCTGCATTACTTTACAGACCTCTACGGGCCGCGTCTTACGGGCAGTCCGAATCACGTCGCGGCCGCGAATTGGGCCGTCAAGGAAATGACGTCGTGGGGATTTGCCAATGCGGCGCTTGAGCCGTGGGATTTTGGACATCCCGGCTGGGTCAATGAGCGTGCGACCGGACTGATGATCTCGCCGGTTCAGGACACGTTGACCTTCGAGGTGCTTGCATGGACGCCCTCAACAAAGGGCGTCGTAAATTCGGCCGCCGTTCACATGGTACTGCCGGATCGGCCGACCCAAGAGGAATTGACCGCGTTTTTCGCCGGAATGTCGTCCAAGGTCGCCAAGAAGATTGTTCTCGTCGGCAAGCCGGCGGTCGTCCCCGTGACGATCGAACCGGCTCCGCGCCGCATCCCGGACGCTACCGCGAAACAGCGTTTCGATCCTAACGCCGCGCCGCAGGGCCCGGGTGGATTCGGTGCCGGCCAGGGACAGGCACAGGCTGCCAAGCCGGGTGCGCTGACCAATGCCCAGGTCAACGAACAGCTTGATAAGTTCCTGGTCGACAACAAGGCCGCACTCCGGGTGAATGACGCCGCGATGGATCACGGACTGATGCGTGCTTTCAACAACCGTACGTTTGACATCACCAAGGTCGTACCGACCGTCGTGATGCGAAACGAGGATTTCGGCCGAATTGCCCGTCTGATCGCTCACGGTACGCCGGTCAACCTGCAGTTTGAGGTCCGAAACCGTCTGGTGCCCGAGGGCAAGACCAGCTATAACGTTATCGCTGAGATCCCCGGTACCGACAAAAAGGACGAGGTCGTGATGCTTGGCGGCCATCTTGACTCGTGGCACTCGGCCACCGGGGCGACCGACAATGCCGTCGGCTGTGCCGTTATGATGGAGGCCGCACGTATACTCAAGGCGATCGGCGTCAAGCCCCGCCGGACGATCCGGGTCGCACTGTGGAGCGGCGAAGAGCAGGGATTGCTCGGCTCGCAGGCGTATGTCAAAAAGCATTTCGGAACGGCCGAAGCACCGGGCCCGGAATTTTCGAAATTTAACGGCTATTTCAATATCGACAGCGGAACGGGCCGTGCACGCGGATTCAGCGTTTTCGGGCCGCCCGAGGCGGCGACCATGATCCGTCAGGCCGTGGCACCGTTCGCGGATATCGGCGTTGCGGGCGCGATCGCCACCAAGGGCCGCAACCTCGGCGGGTCTGACCATACGTCGTTCAGCGCCGCCGGTTTGCCGGGCATCGGTGTCGCACAGGATCCGATCGAGTATTTCACTCACACGTGGCATACCAATCTCGATACCTACGAGCGCATCATCGAATCAGACGTTAAATCGTCGGCGATAGCGATCGCCGCCGCGGTCTATCAACTCGCGATGCAGGACGAGATGCTGCCGCGGTTCTCAGCCGCCGATATGCCCAAGGTCCCGGCCCCGAGATAGTATCGCTTGTCGGTCCTTGGCCGATATGATCCAAATGCCCGTACCGCGAGGTGCGGGCATTTTTTTGTTGACCGGCGGCGCGGCCTCGAATTATCATTTAGCGACAATGAATTATCACTCAACTACGACGATCGAGGATGACCGTGTCCGAATAACTACCACCGGTTCGTATTCGTATGAGGAGATGTATCAATTTATTGAACATTGCCGTACCGAGGCCGAGGTCTCGGGGCTCGACAAGGTCCTGATCGATTGCGAGCAGCTTCAGATCCAGATAACTGAGGTCGAGCGGTTCGAGGGCGGCCAGATGTTTGCAAGCGTCTTTGGCAGCGATACCAAGATCGCTTTGGTGATGCCGGCCGGGCAGGTGACCAAGATGGGCGAACTTGCGGCAAATAATCGCGGTGCGCGCCTTCTGGTGACCGAATCGATGAACGAAGCCATCGGTTGGCTAAACGATTAGGCCCCGATCACTGCGACACGGTATTTGAAGGGCAAATATCGGCTAACACGCAATTTCCGCAATCCGGTTTACGGGCATTACACACCTGCCGCCCGTGATAGATCATCCAGTGAGGGAACATCACCCAGTGCTTCTTAGGCACGAGTTCGGCCAGGTCCTGTTCGATCTTCTCAGCCGTCTTTTCGCCGGTCAGGCCCAAACGCTGAGACAAACGGCCGACGTGCGTATCGACGACAACACCCGACGCGATCCCAAATGCATTTCCCAAAACCACATTGGCCGTCTTGCGCGCGACGCCGCCGAGCGTCAACAGCTCGTCCATGGTTTGCGGTATCTCGCCGCCAAACTCGTCAATGATCCGCCGGCACGCCGCCTGAATGTTCTTTGCCTTGTTTCGAAAAAAGCCGGTCGAGTGAATATCTTTTTCCAGCTCTTCCTGACTGACATTTACAAAATCGGCCGGGCCGCGATATTTGCGAAATAGGTTGGCGGTCACGATATTTACCCGCTCGTCCGTGCACTGCGCCGAGAGGATCGTCGCTATCAGCAATTCGAACGGCGACGTGTGGTCGAGAGCACAATGGGCGTCTGGGTAACGCTTTTTGAGACGCTTTATGATCTCGGCGGCCTGGGCCTGTTTGTCCTTCATCATTCGCTAAAGGCTAAAAAAGAAAGGCTCAAAATGCAAATTCTCAACAGTTTAGGTAGAATCAAGGCATATTCGGCGGTGCAGCAATGATCGCTGTTCGTTTGTGAACGCGGCCGGCGTTCGACCAATACGATGAAAGTCCCTCTATTAGACCTAAAAGAGCAAAATGACGCGCTTCGGCCCGAGATCGAGGCGGCGCTCGGACGGGTGCTCGATACCAACGGATTTATCCTCGGCGGCGAGGTCGCCGAACTCGAATGTGAATTGGCCGGCTATTGCGGAACCAAATACGCCATCGGCTGCGCTTCGGGCAGCGACGCGATCCTGCTCGCCCTAATGGCCCTCGACGTCGGGCCGGGCGACGAGGTCATAACGACGCCATACAGCTTTTTCGCGACGGTCAGTGCCATCACACGGCTCGGCGCGACGGCCGTTTTTGTCGATATCGATCCGGTCACATACAACCTCGACGTAAAACAGGTCGAGGCCCGCATTACCGCACAGACCAAGGCGATCGAGCCCGTTCATCTTTACGGCCAATGTGCCGATATGGCAGAGCTTCGCGAGATCAGCGACCGGCACGGCATCCCGCTGGTCGAGGACGCGGCACAGGCGATCGGAGCCGAAGAGGACGGCGTGCGGGCCGGGGCCATGGGTGCGATCGGAGCGTTCAGTTTCTATCCGTCAAAAAATCTGGGCGGCATGGGAGACGGCGGATTTATGACGACCAACGACGACGCTCTGGCCAAAAAGCTGCTTGCTCTCAGAGTTCACGGTTCCGAGGTCAAGTATTATCACAAATACGTCGGCCTAAATTCACGCCTCGACGGGTTTCAGGGAGCCGTACTGCGGGTAAAGCTGCCGCATCTGGACCGTTGGACCGAAATGCGGCGTACTAACGCTGAGCGTTACCGACAGCTTTTCACCGACGCCGGATTGACCGAACAGGTGACACTGCCGGTCGAACGCCCCGCGGCGAAACATATTTATAATCAGTATGTTATACGCACCGCGGGCCGCCGTGACGAATTGCGGCAGTTTCTGACCGAAAAGGGGATCGGGACCGATATCTACTATCCCGTGCCGCTCCATTTGCAGGAGTGCTTTGCGTATCTTGGATATCGTAAGGGCGACCTGCCCGAGGCCGAGCGGGCCGCCCTCGAAACGCTGGCTCTGCCGATCTATCCCGAGCTCACGGCCGATCAGCAGGCATACGTTGTCGATTCGATCCGTGAGTTTTTTGAACAAGTCGGTTGACCTTAAATGTCGGAATTTGACCTCAGCTCGAGCAGTTCAGCGACGCCGAAAGCCAAAATTTTACTGGCGGCGGTGATCGCGGTCGCGTTGTTGTTCGGATGGGTCGCCGTTCGCCGGCAGCTCGGCGGCATGATCGCCGAGATGACGCCGTCCAATGACCCGAATGCTCCGGCGGCCGCCGAACTTGCACGTTCGATGGCGCCGTCAGACCCGATCACGCTCTGGCTCAAGGCCAACCTGGAACGCAATATTTTCTCGCCCGAACGCACAAACGCCGCCATAAAGCTGTATGAGGACACCGTGAGGCTCTCGCCAAGTGATTTTCGCTGGTGGATCGAACTCGGCCGTGCCTATGAGCAGGCCGAAATGAACGATCGTGCCGAGGCGTCGCTCCGGCAGGCGATCGCACTGGCGCCGACCTATACTTTTCCGCGTTGGCAATTTGGTAATTTCCTCCTGCGGCAGGGCCGCACAGACGAGGCGTTTGCCGAGTTTAAGTCCGCGACCGAGAATAATCAGACCTATCGTGAACAGGTGTTTTCGCTCGCCTGGGAATACTTTGGCAAGGATCCGGCCAAGCTCGAGCAGGTGATCGCAGACAAACCCGACGTGTACGCCAGTCTCGCGTTGTTCTACGGCGCACGCGGGCAGGCGGCGGATTCGCTCAGGATCTGGAATAAGCTCGACGACGCGGCCAAGGCCGCTCATCCGCAGTTCGTCTCGGTCATTGCCCAGGGGCTATACGAAAAGCGGCATTTCCCCGAGGCTCTCGAATTTGCCAAGCAGATCGGTATGGACGCTGACGCCGAACCAAATGCGGTCACCAACGGCGGGTTCGAACGCGGTGTCGGCGATGAAAAGGAGACGCGGTTCGGCTGGAAGATCTTTCGCACGGACCCGAAATTTGACGCCTCGGGCGACACCGCCGTCAAACACAGCGGCAGCCGGAGCCTCAAGGTCAGTTTTCGCACGTATAAAAAGGCCGAGCTGTACAACATCTGGCAGACGGTCGTGGTCGAGCCCGGAGGCTCGTACAAGCTGAGCTTCTGGGTGCGGACCGAAAATCTGAAAAGCGGCGGCGGGCCGCAGCTGCAGGTCATCAACGCCAATGACGACAAGATAATCACAAATTCGGCCGTGTTTGCCGCCGGCACCAACGATTGGCAGCAGATCACGCTCGATGTCGCCGTCCCGGCAAACTGCAACGGCATCACGATCAGGACCGTGCGGGCCTATTGCGGCGACGATTGTCCGATAACCGGCACCGTCTGGTACGACGATTTTGAACTGAAAAAGATCAATTAAGAGAAATCACATTGACTGTTGCTAACAAGACAATATTTTTCCTGCTCTGTGCGTGCCTCGTCGTTTCGACGCTCGCGTACGGCACGGTCCATCAGCCGACGATCGCGCTCTTTTACTTTGTGATCGCCGGAATGCTTGTTATTTGGGCGGTCGATGGTTTTGCGTCCGGTTCGATCAAATTCAGCCGCAGCCTGATCCAATTGCCGATCTATCTGGCGGCGGTTTACGCTTTTATTCAGATCATCCCGTTCGGCACCGTCGCCGAGACCGCCGGATTGAGCGGTATACCGCGGACTATCTCGCTAGCCCCGTTCGCGACCGAGGCGGCCGGGCTCCATTTCGCCGCACTGGGCATATTCCTGTCGCTCGCCCTCGCATACATCGACAGTGCCGCCCGCCTCAGGCGGATGGCCAACGTGATCATCATTTTCGGAGCTGTTTTCGCGTTTTTCGCGATACTGCAATCGGTGCTCTCGCCGACCAAGATCTACGGCATCTTCGAACGCCCGTCGCCGTTTGGCTCGTTCGTCAACCGGCATAATTTTGCGGCGTATATCGAAATGACGGCAAGCATCCCGCTCGGCCTGTTGTTCGTCGGGGCGGTCAGCCGCGATAAAAAGCTGCTCTACATTACCGGCATCACGCTGATGTGCGTCGCGCTTCTGCTCAGCGGTTCGCGGGGCGGCTTTATCGCGTTGCTTGCCGAGTTGATCCTGCTGATCTTTCTGACCACACGCAGCCACGGAGCAAAGAAGATAGCCCTTCGCGTCGCGCTGTCGCTGATGCTGATCGGGGCGGTCATCGCCGGGGCGTTTTTTGTCGGCGGCGAGACGTCGCTGTCGCGATTTGCCGAGACCGCGGCGTCAAAGGACATTACGACGAACCGCACCCATATCTGGGCCGTCACCATCAAGGCGATCGGGGGAAATATGCCGTTTGGGGCTGGTCTTGGGGCCTTTGCCCAGGCATACACGCCGTACGACGATTTTAACGGCCTCGAACGCGTCGAACAGGCCCACAACGACTATCTGCAGGTGCTAGCCGACGGCGGCGTCCCGGGTGCGTTGATCGGCCTTTCGTTCCTGTTCCTGCTCTATCAGAATGCCCGAAAGGGGATCGAGGCTCACAATCTGTTTCGGCGGGGCATCGCGATCGGTGCGGCATCGGGGGTTTTCGCCATACTGATCCACAGCATCTTTGATTTTGTACTGCATACGACGGCGATATCGATACTCTTTCTTACGCTGATCGCCATGCTCGCCGCCGCATTGCGAAAATATCCCGATGACGAAAAGGACCCCGATCACCACGAACACCGAAAACGGCGTTCGTCGTCAAAGGTCGCCGAATTCAGCACAAAACGCTGATCCTCAACCTTTTCTGTTTGTGAACTGTGACTTGTAATTACCGCGAACCGTTTCCGGCTCGGACTGCGTCGGCCGAAAGCGGGAATCGGAGATAGCCAACAACAACGGCGTTGGAGAAGCATCGGCCCTGATCGGTTTAGGATCGCATCATCGCATGCCGGCCCCTGATCTCGAAGGGTTGCGTCATAGTTGACCTCATTTTTTCATTCGGTTGGATTTCAGTCCAAATCCCCAACGAAACGGTGTCGGCAGCCACGAAACGCCGCCGACGCGTACGCCCAGATACATCAGCCCCGCGACGAACTTGTTCTTCTGCTTAACGCACCGATAAAGCCGCCTGTCCGACGCCCGACGCTCCTTTTCAGTACCGCCAAAGTAATAGTCCTTGTCATGCTCGACACAACACTCGCGGTAATTGCAGTCCGGAAACAACGTGCATCCATCCGACCGAAAATCCGCCGGCGTGACACGCG
>CALDGX010000118.1 GCA_937941715.1 uncultured Chloracidobacterium sp.
GAATCGCCTGATGGGTTGATCATGGGTTTGCGGCATCGCGAATGGGCGATCGAGGGGGTCCAGTTTCACCCGGAGTCGATCCTTACCGAACACGGCCGGACGCTTTTGCGCAATTTCCTTGAACTCTGAGGTATCATTCCGATCGTACGATCATTGATCAAAATGGAAGCAAAAAGGACCGATTGGTTGCGATCCGCATCAACTTCAGCCACTAATAAAAAGGCCGATACGGCGCTCTTTCCTTTTTTGGCCAGACTTATACGCGGCGAGGATCTTTCCGTCGCCGATGCCGCTGCCTTTTTCACCGCACTTACGGATACCGCCGCCGACCAGGCCCAGATCGCGGGAGCGTTGACCGCATTGACGGTAAAAGGCGAGACTCACGAAGAACTCGCCGGAATGGCGGACGTGATGCGTAAGAGTGCAATACGGTTGAGTGTGTCGAAGAAGAATGTCGTCGACATCACGGGAACAGGGTCGTCAACGGCGAAGACGTTTAACATCTCGACGGCGGCGGCGCTTGTCGCGGCCGGGGCAGGGTTGACGATCGCGAAACAGAGCAACAAAGGCGGAACCAGCAGATCAGGAAGTGCTGACGTGCTGGGCGAACTGGGCGTCAAGGTCGCTACTGAGCCCGCGGCCGCCGAAAAGACACTGAACGGCGTCGGGCTGTCCTTTTTATTTGCCCCGAAGTTCCATCCCGCTTTGGCTCGGGTCGGTGCGGTCCGAAGCAGCCTCGGAATACGGACGTGCCTCAACCTGCTCGGTGTTATGGCCAATCCCGTCAATGTGGGCCGCCACATGATCGGGGTTTGGCACCGTTCGCTGGTCGAACCGATGGCAGCGGCATTGTCATTGCTCAAGGCGGAAAAAGCCTGGGTAGTGCACGGATGTGACGGCCTCGACGAGATCACGGTGACGGGACAGACTGTCGTTTGTGAAGCAGTTGGCGGCAAGACACGCGACTTTGTGATCGAGCCGAAGGATTTTGGATTGAAACTCGGGAAGATCGACCACCTGAAAATCGGGTCGGCGAAAGAGAGTGCGGCGATCATTCGCGAAATTCTTGCGAGCAAACGTCGTGATGAGGCGAGATCGCTGGTCGTTATGAATGCGGCCGCCGCCTTGGTCATCGGGGGGCTTGCGGCCGACACGATGCAGGCGGCACGGATGGCGGAGCAGAGCATCGACAGCGGCCAGGCACAGAACAAACTCGACCGAATGATCCAAACCTCCGGCAAGAAGTGAACCGCCGCGGGCCGCTTGCCGTACGCCTAGCCTTTGCTGCATCATTTAACCTTTATGCCGCTTGGATGGATCTACGGGAAAATCGCCGATCTTAGAAATGCACGGTTCGACAGCGGCAGCCTCGCCTCGCGCGATCTCGGAGCCCGAACCATCAGCATCGGCAACATCACCACCGGCGGTACCGGCAAGACCCCTCTTGTCATTTTGACCTGCGAACTGCTTGCCGCCCGCGGCAAACGGGTCTGCGTGTTGACCCGGGGTTACGGCCGAAAGAACGCCCGTTCCCGTGTTGTCGTTTCAAACGGCAAGCGGCTCTTGGCCGATGCGGTAACTGCCGGTGACGAGCCGATCGAGATCGCCACGCGACTTCTCGGAAAAACAGTTGTAGTTGCAGATGCCGATCGCGTCGCGGCCGCTGAATGGGCAAAGGGCGAATTCGGCGTCACGACGTTCGTACTGGATGACGGCTTTCAACACCGGCACGCAAAGCGTGACGTTGACATCGTCTGCATCGACGCCCTCGAACCGTTTGGCCGCGGCAAGATGTTGCCGTTCGGCCGGCTCCGGGAGCCGCTGCACAATCTCAAACGAGCTGATGCCGTGGTAATTACACGAGCCAATCTCGTCAACGATATCGAAGACATCAAGGTTGAGATCCGAAAACACAATTCTGATTGCCGGATTTTCACAGCCGGGACTCGCACAGCCGATGTCCGGCTTTTGGGAAAATTTATCGACCCTAACGGGTCGTCCGATACGGACGTAGATCTTCGTCGACTGGCACACGCGACGGCCTTTGCGTTTTGCGGCATCGGCAATCCAAATGCCTTTTTCGATCAGCTCAGAAAGGAAAATTACCAGTTAGCGGGCATTCACAGCTTTGCCGACCACTACAACTACGATCAGAACGATGCCAACAAGATAGATAGCCTTGCCCAAGCGTCCGGTTCAGGTTTCTTGCTGACAACGCCAAAGGACGCCGTAAAACTAGCGGGCCTGCAATTTTCGTTGCCGTGTTTTGTTTTGATAAGCGACGTTGTCCTCGACGCCCGCGAGTCCTTTGCAGCGATGCTTTAACGCTTCTTTGTTGGCGGTTCCTTCTTGTCGCCCCAATAGAACGCTCGAACGGTCAGGATATACACTGCCAAACAGATCGCCAACAATACAAAGAAAAAGATCACCAACCACGCAATGTAAGACATTTTAGACGTTTTCCTCCGTCAGGGCGCTTTCGTCGTCAATGAAGCCGGAGATCAATCCCCGCCGGCCTTGATGTTCGAGTATGTGCCGATAGAACACCGTCAGAAGAGCGACGATCGGTATCGACAAAAATACACCCGGAATACCCGCAACCTGTTCACCTGCCAAAACAGATAGGATTATTGCCAGCGGATGCAGATGGATACCGCCGCGGACGATGCGCGGATAGGTGACATAGTCATGGATTATGCGGAGAATGATCAGAAAGATCGCCGAATATAATGCCTTCCAGGGATCGTCCGATGCCGCCGCCGTAAGTATCACGATCAGCCCGATCGATGCCGGCCCGAGTAAAGGAACAAATTCGAATATGCCGGCCAAAATACCGAGCAAAAGGGCGTATTTCAATCCGAGAAGATAAAATCCCGAAGTACAGATCAGACCGATCAAAAAGCACGAGATCAGTTGTGCGCGCGTATACGCGGCGAGCGTGGTGTTGACATCCTGCATTACCATTTCGGCCCTAAATCGCCATCTGCCGGCGGGAAAGGCTCGAAGCACGCCAAGTCTGAGTAGATTTACATCCTTTAGAAAGAAGAACGCGAGAATCGGGATCAAAAGCAGCCACGGCACGAAAGTCGCCGATGATAACACAAAACTCCCCAGCGTCAGGGTTATTTCTTCGCCGATCGACGTCACCTTTTCGTTGATCTTGACCTGTACTTCGTCAGGTATCTTCAGACGATCAAATCTCTGATTGAGCTGATTCGCCTGCTGTTGTATCGCCCGTGTGTAGGTGGGCAGATTTGTGCCAAATTCTTTGCCCTGTTCGATCACGCGGGGGGCGACATTTGATATCGCGACACCAACCCCGGTAAATACGATCACATAGGCGATGACGATCGCTATTGAACGCGGCATTAGACGTTCGATCGATGCGACCTTGAACGGTTTGCGGATCAGCTTAACTATCGGATCTATCAGGTATGCAAAAAATACTGACAGGACAACAAGGAAGAACAGATACGTCAGCGACGAAATCACGCTCTGGACATATCCCGCAACACCCACGAGTACCAGCGTCACGAAAACCACTCTCGCAATCGAAATGATCGACGGTGACGACGGATCAAGTACTACGCGACGGGCATCAGCACCCTTTTCAGTCGGGCGCAGAAAGCTCGGCTTCGGGTCTTCTTGCAGGTTCTCCTTTTCAGACATAAGTTCAACGTATCGAAGTGCCGTTAGCTATTTTATTGGTTCAGCTGTGATAACAGCATCGGGTTTTGAAAAATTCTCGATATCAAATCTATCACGAAGTGCTTCGTATTTTTCCACCAAAATCGGGAAATTAGAACCAACCACCACTGCCTTCCCGCCGTCTGAGCTCACACGTCGGTTGGCCTGATCGGTCTGCTGACGGATCAGCGAGCGGTCGTCAGCATCCATTACGGCACGGTCTCGCCGCCTCAGGACGAGGATTATAGAAAAATCAGCCGTCCGCATATCGGCAATGTCTTTTTCAAGGGTAGTTACCGAAGGCACTGCATTTACAGGCGGCGGCGTTTCCTTGCCCGACCGCAAAATGGTCTCGTTCGCTCCGCAGGCTGCCGCAGACACGATCGTCACCGCGATGATCGTCAAAATCCATCTGTGTGATCTCAGAGAACTTTTATGCAAAATCGTCATCGTGGTACTGGTTCGTCATAAGAGTTTTAACACACAAACTGCTCTGACCGCGATATCGAGGCCTCCAAATTTCCGAATCTCCGGCCTCACTCCGGCAAATTCGACCGAAATGCGAAACAGAGTCCGAACCATGTTCTCTCGGCAAAGTTTGAACGAAATTCAGGCTGATGATACATTTCACCGTCATCCAAAAGAACAATAACTATGAGATCAATGATTGTCGGTATCATGTTTGTGTGTCTGGTTACGATCGCTTCCAATGCTCAGACATATAACAACTATACGAAGGAATATCTCCTCGTGTCGCAGACCGGCGCGGCCATAGAGTCCCGCCGAACGCACAGGATGGTTTTGTGTGATTCGCAGCCGTCCGGCCTGTATGTCAGAAAGGGCGAGCAGTTGTCGATCGTTATCGGCGCACTCGATCCGGCCTACACACTTACATCGATGATCGGCTTTAAGCCGATGTGGGGAAATCGAAACAATACTCAGGAGGTTCGACTTAAAACCGGCACTAATACGGTCACCGCTTCACAGGCTGGAATTCTGTCGTTCATTTTTGTAAAAAGCGCAGGCTATGACACCAGGCCGACGACGGTAAGAGTAAATGTTGCCGGCGGCAAAGCCTTTCCATTATTTCACGTCGGAAGGTCGAATCTCGCAAATTGGCAAAATGATCTAAGGATCATGACAGACGCTCCTTTCGTCCAGTTGATATCCGACAAGGCGTTGGTAACCATACCGTTTAAGGACTATTTGCGTTCTCCGATCCGAGATATCGCCGCTTCGTTCAGGTCCATTCACCAGGTGATCGACCTCGAGGACGAACTTGCGGGTTTTGACAATAGCTCTCTCGAAAACACCCCCACGCGAAACCGCCTGCACTACCTTGTCGACCTTTATTCGACTCCCAAGGAGGCCGAGGACTATTACATGTACGCCACGGATCATATGATCGGGATGAAGCGGGACAATTTTACCGATCTGACTGAAGAGCTGGCCACCGAATGGGGCATTTGGCATGAGACAGGACATACGCACCAGCAGCCGGACTGGCTCTGGGGCTCGATCACCGAGATCAGTGTAAACCTGTTTTCTTTGTATGTTCAGGAAAGGTTTGGGCAACCGTCGCGGCTCGGGACCATGGAGGGCGGCGAAACGCTGACGACTTTCAACAAAGCCCGCAAGTATCTGTCACAGCGAAACAACAACTACCTCGCAGAAAGCGATGACGACTACAACGAGTTGTTTTCAAAGCTGGTGATGTTTCACCAGCTCAAGTCCGTTTACGGATGGAATGTGTTCAAAAAACTTCACCAACATTTCAGAAAGCAGCCGAGACAGGATGATGACGATTTGTCGGACGAAGAGAAGGCAAACAGGTTCATTCTCGCAATGTGTACCATAACAAGAAACGACCTGACGCCATTTTTTAGGAAATGGGGACTTTCAACCGACGCGGCCACCGCCAGGATCATTCGGGACCTGAGATTGCCTCTTCCCGCGACCGACCCTTCGACCATCTTCAAATAGCCTGAAAATACCAATTGGGGAGCCGGCTGGCTAATTGTCTATTTCGTCATCGATATTTGCCTTTTTGTTTTTGGCGTCATTTCTCTCCATCTCGTCGAGGATCTTCTCTTCATCCGGCGTCGCCGGAGGCTCATCCGCCGCCGGATCGTATGGTTCGCCCTTGACGTCTCGGATCTTGAGCAATCGTGCTTCGTCATCCTCGTAAATGATCTCCGCCCAACCGCTGTCTAAAGCCTTGGCGATCATCTCGGTGTTTTCTTTGGCATCCGCAAATATATATTTGGCTCCAAATCTTTCCCGAATGACAGGAGCCGGATCATCGACCTTGCCTTCCGTCAGATCCTTGAGCAATTTGTACAACTCTGGGTTCTGCGAGTAAAGATAATTCGGGTCGAGGCCGTAAACATAGCGATGCTTTGTGTTGAAAAAGAACAGCTTCGGAAAATCATCCCACGTACAGTTAAAGATCAGTTCGTTCTTTGGAATATTATCGGCACCGGTCTCGTCAAGCCCCGTGGCCCATTCCATTGACCTTCGATACTTATCGTTCGGCTCGTTGCTCGAGATGTTGTCGATCATTCCGGGCTCATCAAACCCAAATTTGTGCAGGCCGATCAGGTTGTAAACCCAAAACACGCATAGAGCGATACCGATGATCCAGACCGCTGACGCCCGTGCCGCCTGGATCCACGCCTGTTTCTCTGTCGGCTTGTCAACATCGAGGTACGGATCCAACTCGCGCTGAAATTCATCCGGAAGTTCGACCGCCTTCGGCGCCGTGAACGCATTCCAGGCAAAAGCCGCAAAAAGTATCGCGAACGGCGGAAAGTACTCGGCGAAGCGCTTTGATCGAAACTGAGCCGCAAGCAGGATCGATGTAAATGCCAGAAAGAAAGCCGCTTTCTCGGGCAGTTTCCCGTTCTTAGGAACAAAAAGGACATATCCGATGAACATCGCGATCAGAGCGATCGGAAAATTCATCATCAACTCTTTTCCGTCGTACGGGTACCACTCGCCGCCCACCGCAACGGCAAAATCGCTGCCGACCTTGAACTTGGTAATAAAATGCTCAAAGAACAGCCCAAGATTGTCGGGGAAATACGGATTGATGACGTTCCCGAGGATCATTCCGGCCGTCGTGTAGGCCAGCGGCCGCCATTCAAACCGGCGTTCGTTGACCGCGATGATCACCGTCCAAATTATCGCCGCGAACCACAAAAGCGGGAACAGGCTGTATGTCCAGACAAACGCAAACATCAGCGGCAGCAGCCAGATGTACTTCCGTTGGAACAACAAATGGATCCCGAGCACCGTGATGATAATGGTCAGCGGCGGGGCCTTGCCCATATTCATCCGGTAGTAAAACGCGTTGGCACATGTCAGCAGGGCGGCGAGCCAAATGAGCTGATGCTTGATCCCGTATCGATAGATCAGCCAATAGACCGAAAACACGGCAAACGTCGCATAGAAAACTGTCGCAACCTTGGCCGCCATCACCGGCTCGAAGAACCAAAGGAACGGGATCTGGAGCAAATGGAACAGGAAATGGTGATCTGCGTAATCTTGCGGGTTAAGCACCGTCAGGGGCAGCCATTCGAACGTCGGCAGCCATTTTCCATGCTTGAAATTCTCCCACAGCAGCGAGGACCACCTAATGTGGTAATAACCGTCCCAGTCGCCGCAGCAGATGGCGTCGGTCCTCGATTGCAGGAACGTCAGTACCATCAGGATCGCGCAAAACCCGAAGATCAGATAAATTATCCGAACCGCCGACTCAGATTCAAGAAAATCGTTCCAGGCCTGCCTTCGCGTGGTCGGGTCAATTGGTGTTTCGATCGAATTTTCGTCCATTTTAGAATGTTGCCAAACTCAAAATATTACACGAGCACGTTGCAAAATAAAACGCGCAGCTTAATTGAACTCCTTTGATCTAGAACTCTGCCCAATTTTGGCGATCGTTATTTGCGGCGATCGCAAATTCAATTCTGATACCGAGCAAATATTTTGCTTTGCATACAACAGAAAGTGGCATATAATGCGGGAAATTTCCATAAATTGAGGTGAAATGCGGAGACTTATGCTTACCGGATGTAGGATCTTACTCCTTTTTACAGTGTTGGGCTTCCTGCCAAGTTGGGCTGCCGCACAGACATCGTCCTTTACCTATCAGGGGAAACTAACTGACTCGAACATCAATGCAAGCGGAGCATATGACCTTCTGTTCAAATTGTTTGACCAACCTACGGGTGGATCCCAGATCGGTTCAAATTTCACTGCCGATGACGTTAATGTGGTTTCCGGAGTGTTCTCTGTAACCCTTGATTTCGGGACCGCGGCGTTTACAAACGGTTCCGCCAGATACTTACAGATCGAGGTCCGCCCCGGAGCAAGTAGCGGTGCCTATACGGTTTTGGTTCCAAGACAGCTTATTACGAGTGCTCCTCATGCTATTAAGTCGCTTAATGCGGATACTGCTACGACGGCACTCACTGCTCAAACCTCGCCAAACATGGCTCTCTTGGGCTCGCTACGCTGGGACCTGTTGCGAACACCGGCGACATTTGCCGTTGGAACAAACCCGATCGCCTGCGCGTCGGACGGAACGAATATTTGGGTCGTAAACAACGGATCCGGAAACGTTACGAAACTTCGTGCCAGTGACGGTGCAAATTTGGGTACCTTCAACGTCCGAAACAGTCCGAAAGCGGCCGCGTTCGACGGAACACACATTTGGGTGACAAACGGCGGCAACTCTAATGTGACAAAGTTGAGGGCGAGTGACGGCGTAAGTCTGGGAAACTTCTCAGTAGGCACTTCACCGGCGGGCCTGGCATTTGACGGAACCAATATATGGGTGGCGAATACCTCCGACGGATCGATCACCAAACTGCGTACGAGCGACGCTGCCGACCTCGGGAGTTTTCCCGCGGGAACTCAGCCGATCAGTGTAGCGTTTGACGGAACCTATATTTGGGTCTCTTCTTATGCCGATCAACGAGTTAACATTATTAGACCTATTGACGGCGCGACCATTAGCACGGTCAATATTGGCAATTCCATTCGTGACGTTGCCTTTGACGGTAACAATATTTGGGTTCTCAATGAAACGCTCAATCGGGTAGTGAAAGTACGAGCAAGCGATGGAGCCATTTTGACGAATGTCGGTGTCGGAAGTACGCCCAGTGGAATTGCGTTCGACGGTTCACATATTTGGGTGTCAAACTCGATCAGCAATACTGTGACAAAGATATTTGCACATGATGGCTCTATTGTCGGCACCTACAATGTCGGCAACAGTCCGCGCGGTGTATGTTTTGACGGAGCAAGTATCTGGGTCACAAATTTTTCCAGCAATTCGGTGAGCAAGATCACCACATTCAAATAGCTCGGAGTAATTACGCTAAATGGGAACAACAATATTCAGATCGGCCATTTCGGGTAGTATTTCACTGCTTTTCACGATTTCACTGCTTTGCACGATCACGCTACTTGCCGGTTCGTCGTCAGCACAGTCCGGCGGGCAATTTTCGATCACGCAGTCGGTCATTGCAGGCGGCGGCACGGGACCGTCCTCCGGCGGAACCTACGAAGTGAACGGAACAGCCGGACAACCTGCGGCCGGCGGCAGCTATTCTGGCCTTCCCTATTCCTTCAGAAGCGGTTTCTGGCAGATGGATCTTTCCCCTTCGGCCTCGCTGGTCTCGGTCGCCGGGCGTGTCAGGACCGCTGACGGCCGCGGCATACGTAATGCGGTGATCATGCTGTCTCGAAGCGGTGAGCAAACCCGCATTGCCCGCAGCGGCAGTTTTGGCTACTTTCAGATAGACGACGTTGAGGCCGGTCAGACCTACATAATCACAGTCGGAAGCAAACTTTTCACATTTACGCCTCAAATGATCGTCTTGACCGATTCGATCGGCGACATTGAATTAGTTGCGATCCCCTGATCGACGGCGATCTTCTCATTTTGTTTTCCGCGTCGACCGTTATGTTCATTGGGGTGCCTTTCGGGCACCTCTTTTTGCATTATCGACTCGGTGTCAGTTCGTTTGGTATCATCATAGATTCGTTATGTACCCAAAAGGCAATCTTTACATACCGGCGTCACACGGCCACCTCGAAGCGATAATCAAAGAGCCTCATGGAACCAGACGCGGGATCGGTGTCGTGTGCCATCCGCATCCGTTAGGCGGCGGCACGATGCATAACAAGGTCGTTTTCCGGACCGCGGCCGGGCTGCTGGATGCGGGGCTTTTAACGTTCAAATTCAATTTTCGCGGTGTCGGCGGCTCGAGCGGCGTACACGATGAGATCGTAGGCGGTCGCGAAGATGTTGCGGACGTGCTGAGGTACGCCGAGAGCGAATATCCCGGTGAAACGATAACGCTCGCCGGGTTTTCTTTCGGCTCGCGGACAGGGCTTGAGGCCGCGATCGGCGACCCGACTGTCAAACGACTCATTTCAATCGGAACGCCGGTCGATAAATATGACGATTACGACTTTTTGATCGGCCTGCAAAAACCGATCCTTTTTGTTCACGGCGACAGCGACGAATTTGGGTCGATCGAAACACTCAAACCGCTGATCGACAAGATCGCTGCCACGGCCGAAACGGAACTCGTCGTTTTTGAGAACTGCGGCCATTTTTTTGACGAACATCTCGACGAGTTGCGCGAGGCCGTTCGCACCTGGACTGAGAAACGGCTGTCCGACAAATAGATCGGAAGTCGAGGCGAAAGGTGTTGCAAAAAAGAAACAAGGCGGCGTAACCTCCGGAAAGCTCAAGCAGCGATTGGCAATTATATTATATGGAAAAAGTAAATACTCGCGATGCGGCCATCCGGCTGACGATGATGCCGCGGGACACAAACGCCCACGGCACGGTATTCGGTGGTGTGATTTTGAGCTACATTGACGTCGCCGGCGGCGTCGAAGCAGTTCGTCACACTAAGCACAATCGTTTTGTGACGGTCGCGATGAAAGAAGTTATTTTTCACGAGCCCGTTTTCATCGGTGATCTGGTGAGCTTTTATGCCGAGACGCTGCGGGTCGGCAATACGTCCATCACGATCCACGTCGTGGTCGAGGCCGAACGATTCGGCACGCCCGGCGTGATCGCCAAGGTCACGGAGGCCGAGCTGACCTTTGTCGCCGTTAACGAAGCTCGCGAAAAGGTCAGGATCGGAGGATAACGATGCCAACCTGGAAGCTAGAGGTCGAATACGAAGGAACGCGGTATCGCGGTTGGCAAATGCAGCATAACGCGAAGTCGGTCCAGGGCGAAATGATGGACGTTTCGCGGCAATTGTTCGCCTCGCGGGTCGACCTTTACGGAGCCGGACGGACCGATGCCGGCGTTCATGCATTGAGCCAGATCGTGCACCTTAAGGTACGCGAACTGTCGGTGAACCTGACGCCGCGGCAGATCCAGTTCGGCTTTAACGATCTGCTTCCGCACGATATCAACATCGTCAAGGTAACAAACGCTCCCGACGATTTTCATGCCAGGCATGACGCCATTGGGCGGTTCTACCTCTATCAGATATCGACCCGCCGAACAGCCTTCGGCAAAAATTTGGTGTGGTGGATCAAAGATGAGCTCGACGCCGAAGCGATGCTCCAGGCGGCCGGAATGCTCGTCGGGCGTCATGATTTCCGCTCGTTTTGTGAAACCGAGGAGGGCAAGAAACAATCGACACTGGTCGAGGTCAGTCACGCCGATGTATTTACCGACGGCGACCTGATCTGCTTTCGGATCGGGGCGAGCCATTTCCTATGGAAAATGGTCCGGCGGATCGTCGGAATGCTCATCGAGGTCGGCCGCGGTAACACCACGTATGACGCGTTTGAACGCCTGCTCAGGTTCGAGTCCAATGTCCCGGCTCAGTTTACCGCTCCGCCGTCAGGGCTCTTCCTCGAAAAGGTCCTTTATCGCGGAGACAGTCCGCCGAAAGAACGTAAAGGGGCGTTCACGATAGGTTAACCCGCTGGTGCTTGCTTTCAGTTACACGTTATGACAAATTAAATCTATACGGATTTGTAAGGTTTAATCCAAGGGAGAGATCATTAATGCCACATATTATTGCCGAAACGGCAACCGGGACGATTTCGTTTGAAACTGAGGCGGGCAAAAAGCTCGTGCTCGCGCTTGAGGACAACGGTGTCGATATTTTGCACCGCTGCGGCGGCAATGCCAGATGCACGACATGCCGCGTCGAGGTGACCGCCGGTGACGCCGGCGAAATGGGAGCCGATGAGCAGGCCATCCTTTCGACCAAGGAGGGCCTGAGCGAAAATACCAGGTTGTCCTGCCAGATCAGAGTAAACGGCGATATGGAAGTCAAGGTGGTCAATCAGGCGAGTGTTGCCGGCATCGATGCCGGAACGCGTCCGCAGGACTAGTAATTTTGAGTTCCGTTTGCGTTCGGCATATCTCTAATTGGCTGTGAAACGACGGGAAACGGAATTCCGATAACGGGAGAAAAAACAATGGGTTTGAACACAACTTATACAGCAAGAACTTTTGACCTCAGCGACCTTAACGGCATTTCCAACGAGACGCTGGCGATGCACTTCAAGCTCTACGAGGGCTACGTAACGAACACAAACGTCCTCAACCAGCGTATCGCCGATCTCATTGGCGACGGTCAACTCGACCCGACCCAGTCCGCGGCTTTCAGCGAACTGAAGCGCCGATTTGGTTTCGAGTACAACGGCATGGTCCTGCATGAATACTATTTCGACAACATGCAGAAACAAGGCACGGGCGATCCTATTTCAAATTCTGCCTTTGTGGGTGCCGCCGAGGCCAGTTTTGGCAGTTACGAAACCTGGAAGGCCGATTTTGTCAATACCGGCAAAATGCGCGGCGTGGGCTGGGCAGCGGTCTATCAGGACCCGTCAAACGGTGCCATATCGAACCACTGGATCAACCTTCACGAAACCGGAAACGTCGCCGGGTATAAGCCGATCCTGATCATGGACGTCTGGGAGCATGCTTTCATCAAGGATTACGCCCCGGTCGACCGTCCGAAGTACATCGAGGCGTTTTTCTCGAACATCAACTGGACGACCGTCAACGCTCGGCTCGGTTAATCGACCGCTAACGTCACCGAAACCACAGATAAGCACGCGGACCGTACTGGTAGAAGCTGTCGGTTTCCAGCTATGTTAATCTGTGGTTTCATTGCATTTTATGATCGACGAAGAAGTTATTGTACAAAGGTTTCTTAACCGAAAAGGCCGCGAGAGGCTCAAAAAGCCTGAATGGCTGAAGATCAAGCTGGGCGACCCGAAGAATCAGAACGCCGTTCTCGAACTGATCGACGGCCTTAATCTCCATACTGTCTGCCAGGAAGCCAAATGCCCCAACCTCTTTGAGTGCTGGACCGACAAGACCGCGACCTTTATGCT
>CALDGX010000119.1 GCA_937941715.1 uncultured Chloracidobacterium sp.
CCGCGAGGGCGGCCGCACGGTCGGTGCCGGAACCGTTTCGGAGATCGTGGAATAACATTCAGTAAGCGGTAGAGGGCGGGCAGATAAATTGCTTCCCGCCGCTGCCGCTGACGGATCACGGAAATTATGCTAAACGAAAAGATTCGCATCAAGTTAAAGGCCTACGATCATCGCGTTTTGGATCAGTCCACACAGGAGATCGTCGATACGGCCAAGAGAACAGGAGCAAGGATCGCAGGTCCGATCCCCCTTCCGACCATTAAGAACAAATGGACGGTTTTGAGGTCGCCCCACGTTGATAAAAAGTCACGTGAGCAGTTTGAGATCAGGACCCACAAGCGATTGATGGACATCCTTGATCCGACAGCGGAAACGGTCGATGCGTTGATGAAATTGGACCTGCCGGCGGGCGTTGATGTCGAGATCAAGGCGTTTGGCAAAAACTAAGAGTTTGGTTCATTTAACATTGAGTCATTCGCAGATGTAAGACGCGGCTCGATGGAAGAATGGATAGATGGATCATTATGATAAGCGGAATCATTGGTAGAAAAATGGGAATGACGCAGCTCTTCGCTGAGGATGGCACCGTAACTCCGGTAACGGTCATCAAAGCCGGGCCTTGTGTCGTCGTCCAAACTAAAAGTGCTGCGGGCCGGGACGGTTACAATGCCGTTCAGTTGGGCCTCGTCGAAGACAAGCCGGTCCGTCTGAAAAATGTGACCAAGCCGCTTCGCGGCCACTTTGAAAAGACGGGTGGCGGACTGCCCCCGACGCGTGTGCTGAAGGAGATCCGCTTGACCGGTGAACCCGAAGCGGCGATCGGTGATCAGATCAAAGTTGACGTCTTTGCCGACGGCGACGCGGTGGAAGTGGTCGGAAAGTCGAAAGGGCGTGGTTTTGCCGGGACGATCAAACGTCATAAGTTTGCTCGCGGCCCTGAGTCGCACGGTTCGATGAACGTTCGTGAGCCCGGATCGATCGGCCAGTCAGCATACCCCTCGCGTGTTATCAAAGGTACACGCTCGTCGGGCCACATGGGCGACGCCCGCGTGACGGTGAAAGGGTTGACGGTCGCAAAAGTTGATATCGAGAACAACCTTCTGATGGTTCGCGGAGCAGTTCCGGGACCGAACGGCGGATTGGTCATTGTAAAGAAGAGCTAGGGACGTTTATTCGTTTGGTGATCGGTTCAAAGCACTGGATGCGGGTGAACCGATGAGCTAATGAACACATCATCGGCCGAATGCCGATAGTAATGGAGAAAGTTATGCCTACCGTAAAGGTTCGCAATTTGAAGAATAAAGAGGTCGGTGAAGTAAAGCTTTCGGACGCCGTATTCGGTGTCGAGTTAAACGAAGCTTTGATCCACTCGGCTGTGATGAATTATCAGGCCAACGGCCGACAGGGGACGTCCGCTACCAAAACGCGCGGAAACGTTTCCGGCTCGGGCCGTAAGCTCTGGAAGCAAAAGGGAACCGGTCGTGCACGTATCGCATCGCTGCGTTCGCCGTTGTGGAAAGGCGGCGGTAACGTCCATGGCCCGCAGCCCCGTGACTGGTCATACCAGATGCCGAAGAAGATGCGGCGCGGTGCTCTGCGATCGGCTCTCTCGGAAAGGCTTCGCGAAGGCAACCTGATCGTCATCGACGAATTCGGTTTCGCCAACCCGAAGACCGCCGAATTCCTCGGAGTGATGGACAAGCTCGGACTGATCGAGAACAAGAAAAGGGCCAAGACCCTGATCATTGATTCGCTGGATAACGAGAATCTTATCCTGTCGTCGCGAAACGTCCAGAAGACCAAGGTCACCAACAGCTTTGGCCTGAACATCTACGACATCATTTATCACGAAAAGCTTTTGATCTCGAAGGCTGCCGTCGAGGAACTGAGCTCGCTGCTCGATCCGAAACGTGAGTCCGGCAAGGCCGCTGAATCAGCAGTCGAAGCCGTTGTCGAAGAGAAGCCGAAGGCGAAAAAAGAGGCGAAGCCGAAGGCTGAAAAGGCCCCTAAGGCTGAGGCAACTCCGGCCGTCGAGGAAGCACCTGCGGTAGAGACAGCAGAGGAGGCGACTGAAAATGAGTAATTTAGGAGTTTGGGACATATTGAAGTCGCCGGTCATCACGGAAAAGAGCGTCATCCTCAAGGAAGACTCGACGGACGAGAGCGGCGAACGCAACCAGGGACAGGTACTTACCTTCCGGGTTAACAAAAAGGCCAACAAGACCGCCATTAAGGCTGCGGTCGAAGAGATCTTCAACGTCAAGGTCGCTGCGGTTCGAACCGTTCAGTATGACGGCAAGGTCAAGAAGCGCGGCCGCATCGAAGGCCGTCGGGCAGGATTTAAGAAAGCCTACGTAACGCTCAGAAAGGGCGAACCGATGGTTGATTACGCAGAAGCGATATAACGAATGATGAATGCAGAGTGATGATAAGGGAGCAATGCCCCGGCCATCATTCTAAATTCTGAGATCATCATTTAAGAATATGGGAATCAAGAGATTAAAACCGACATCACCGGCAAGACGTTACCAGACGTACTTGACCCGCGATGAATTGACCCCGAACGCAGTACCCGAAAAATCACTGCTCGAGGCAAAAAAGAGAATTTCAGGACGCAATAGCGACGGCCGCATCACGATCCGCCGCCGCGGCGGAGGCCACAAGCGTTTTTACCGCATCATCGACTTCAAGCGTGACAAGGCCGGTATTCCCGGAAAGGTTGCTCAGCTCGAGTACGATCCGAATCGATCGGCGCACATCGCCCTTATCAACTATCTTGACGGCGAAAAGCGATACATACTCGCTCCGGTCGGATTAACCGTTGGAACGACGATCGTCAGCGGCGAGGATGCCGATATCCTGCCGGGAAATGCTTTGCCGATCAAAAACATTCCGCTTGGCACCTCGGTTCACAACATCGAGCTCAGGCCCGGGAAAGGCGGCCAGATGGTCCGCTCGGCGGGCGGCTTTGCTCAGATCGTTGCTAAAGAAGGCGATTTTGCTCAGCTCCGTATGCCGTCCGGCGAGGTCCGAAAGGTTCCGGTAGTTTGCATGGCGACTGTCGGCCAGGTTGGGAATACCGAGCATGAGAATGTCTCTCTCGGTAAAGCCGGCCGCTCACGCTGGATGGGCAAGCGTCCGAAGGTTCGCGGTGTCGCTATGAACCCGGTCGATCACCCGCACGGCGGCGGCGAGGGTAAAACGTCAGGCGGACGTAACCCGGTAACCCCTTGGGGACAGCCGACCCGCGGATACAAGACGCGTCGCAACAAACGCACGACCAACATGATCGTGAAAGACAGGAGAAGGAAATAGCGAATAGCGAATATCAAATGTCGGACACTAGATTCCGCATTCGAAATTCATGATTCGACATTCGAGATTTGAATTATGCCACGTTCATTAAAGAAAGGACCGTTTATCGATCTTAGCGTTCAGAAGACGCTCCGCCGCATTCTTGAGGGCGGACCGAAGCCGCCGGCGATCAAGACCTGGTCGCGACGCTCGACGATCACGCCGGACATGGTCGGATTGACCTTTGGTGTCCACAACGGCAAACGCCACATCCCGGTCTTTGTTACCGAGAATATGGTCGGCCATAAGTTGGGTGAGTTTTCGCCTACGCGCGTGTTCAAGGGACACCCCGGAACGAAAGCCGAAAAGATGGCGAAGAGGAAATAGCTTGTAAAACGGCCGAAATTGCGGCTTAACTGCCGATCTCTGCCGACATCGAGCAGCTAACAAAGAATATGGAAGCGATAGCAAAATTAAAACACCTGAAAGGCTCGCCGCGTAAGGCAAGACTCGTGATCGATCTGATCCGGGGGCAGAATGTGTCTCACGCGTTGTCCATCCTGAAATTTACGGACAAAAGAGCGGCTTTGCCGATTGCAAAGTGCCTGAATTCAGCGATCGCAAATGCGACGTACCTTGCCGAGCAGCAGAACATAGCCATTGATCCCGACGACCTTTGGGTCAATCTTTGCTATGTCGATATGGGGCCGACAAAGAACCGCCGCCGTATGCGTCCTGCCCCGCAGGGACGTGCGTACCGCGAACAGCGTCACTATTGCCACATCACGATCCAGGTGACCAGCGAAGACAAGCCGAAAACGGAAAAGCAGTTGCTCGCCGAAGCCTCGAAGAAGGTTAAGCCGCTGGGCAAAAAACTGGCCGCTAAGGCTGCCGGAGTTGAGCCGAAGAAAGCAAAAGCTGAGAAGCCTGCTGCCGAACCGGTCGTTGAAGAAGTTGTCGAGGCTACGCCGGTGGTAGATTCCGTTGAGGAAACGGTTGTCGAAACGGCCGCCGAGACGGTAGAAGCGGTGGAAGCGACCGAAGCGGATGCTGCGGTTGAATCGGTCGATGTAGATGCAGCTGAAACTCCGGCTGAAGAAAGCGAGGACGCTGAAAAGAAAGATTAAGGTTTTTTTATGGGACAGAAAGTTCATCCATACGGCTTCAGGGTCGGTTACAACAAAGATTGGCACTCGCACTGGTTCGCTAAAGGTGAGTTCGCCGAGTTTCTGGCAGAGGATCTCAAGCTCAAGCGAGATCTGAAAAAGCGCTTCGGCGGCGGCGGAGTCTCGCACATTGACATCGAGCGTGCGGCGGCCCGTTTGAAGATAATCATCTACACGTCGCGTCCCGGCATCATCATCGGCCGCAAAGGTGCCGAGATCGAGAGCCTTCGCGAAGAGCTGTCGAGAAAGACCGGCCGCGAGGTCCTGGTTTCGATCCAGGAGATCCGCCACCCGGAACTCAATGCTCAGCTGCAGGCTGAAAAGATCACCCAGCAGCTGGAAAAGCGTATCGCTTTCCGCCGTGCGATGAAAAAGACGATGGAGGAGTCGCAGCGTTTCGGAGCCCAGGGCATCAAGGTCATGATCGCCGGACGCCTGAACGGTGCTGAGATCGCCCGTACCGAATGGTCCTTGCAGGGCCGGTTGCCGCTGCACACGCTGCGTGCCGATATCGATTACGGCTTTGCCGAGGCACTTACGACATTCGGTATCATCGGCGTCAAAGTTTGGATATATCGCGGTGAGATCCTCGACCCGAACGCATCGATGGCCCGCGGCACTACCACGGACCCGATGAACGAGGTCAAGGTGGAACGCGGAGCCGGTCGCGGCGACCGCCGACCGCGACGCGACGATCGCAACAGATAATAATCGTCCCCGGCTGTTTGCCCCCGGTCATTGGCAAACGCGAGCGTTTAATTGGGGTCAATGACCACGTACTGAGAACGAAAGAGGTTTATTAGCTATGTTAATGCCGAAAAAGGTCAAGCACCGAAGAGTAATGAAAGGCCGCATGCGTGGTAAGGCTACCCGCGGCGAACAGATCAGCTTTGGTGATTTTGGACTGAAAGCACTTGAAGCGGGCTGGATAACTGACCGGCAGATCGAAGCCGCACGTATCGCGATGACGCGTCACGTAAAGCGCGGCGGAAAGATCTGGATCCGCATGTTCCCTGACAAACCGATCACCAAGAAGCCGGCTGAAACCCGTATGGGCAGCGGTAAGGGGGCTCCGGATCACTGGGTAGCGGTCATCAAGCCGGGCCGTGTAATGTATGAGATCCAGGGTGTTGATGAGGCGTTAGCACGTGAGGCGTTTCGCTTGGCGGCACAGAAACTGCCGATCAAGACCAAGTTTGTGAGCCGTGCCGATTTGGAAGGAGGCATAGTCTAGAACAATGAAACGAAAGGAACAAATGGAACAGCTGTCGGAAATGACCGCTGAAGAATTGAAAGACCAGGCTGATGCGTTGAAAGAATCGCTCTTTCGCTTGAAGTTTCGCAAAACGCTCGGAGTAGGTGAGACCGTTAAGGACATCCGCCGCGAAAAGAAGACATTGGCTCGTGTTTACACGCTGCTTAATAAAAAGGACGCCGAGGCCAAATAGACCGGCACGGCCCTGAGAAAACAAGATGGCAAAGAAGAAGAACGAAGAAATCGAAGAAACTACGGTAGAGACGGCCGACGCGGCAGTGACCGAAGAGGCAGTGGTCGAAGCCGCCGCCGAAGAGACTGCAGCCGTGACAGAAGAAGCTGCTCCGGCTGAAGAAGCCGCCGTTGAGGCCGCGGTCGAAGAATCTGCACCGGCGGTTGAAGCCAAGCCTAAAAAGGCTGCGGCCCCGAAGGCTGCCAAAAAAGAAAAGGCGGCTGCTCCGGTTGAGACCGAAGAGAAGAAGAAGTCCGGAAAGCGGGCTGAAAAGGTCGGGATCGTTTCTTCGGACAAGATGATGAAGACCGTGACGGTGCGCGTTGACCGTCTCGTCAAGCATCCGATCTATCGCAAGTACGTCAAACGCCGCAAGAAATTCATGGCTCATGACGAAACGGGAGCAAAAATCGGAGACAAGGTCAGGATCGTCGAGACCCGCCCGCTGTCAGCGAGAAAGCGCTGGCGCGTGGTCGAGATCATTCAGAAAGCACAGTCGTAAATAGTTGGAGCCCAACTAACAGTTAACTGGTAGAGGAAAAGTTATGATTCAGATGCAGACCTCGTTAGCGGTCGCTGACAATTCGGGAGCAAAGCGTGTTGAGATGATCATGCCGGTCGGCGGATCGACCAGCAAGATCGCACGCCTCGGCGATACCATCAAGGTGACCGTCAAAGAAGCCGCTCCGGATGGCACCGCTAAGAAAGGGAAAGTTTATAACGCGGTCATTGTTCGAACGCGGAAAGAGGTTCGCCGAAAGGACGGTACATACATCCGGTTCGACGAGAACGCCGCGGTCCTGATCAAGGACGACGGCTCGCCGATCGGCACCCGCGTATTCGGCCCGGTCGCGCGCGAACTTCGTGAAAAGAACTTTATGAAGATCGTCAGCCTCGCCCCGGAGGTTATATAAGAAAATGAAAACGGTTAAGACAGGCACAATACGTAGCAAGATCAAGCGCGGCGATCAGGTCGTGTTCATTGCCGGCAAAGAGTACAACCGCTACGACAGCGCCGGAAATCGGCAGCCGTATCGCGGCAAGGTACTGGCGGTCGACGCCCGCAACGCAAAGGTCAAGGTCGAAGGAGCGATGATCGTCAAACGTCATCGCAAACCGGTTCCGCAACTCAACCGCGAAGGCGGCATCGTCGAACAGGAAGCCTGGGTCAGTATCTCGAACGTTGCGTTGGTCGACCCGGAAACCGGTAAGCCGACGCGTGTGAAGATCGAAGAACGTGACGGAAAAAAGGTCCGCGTCGCGAAGAGCGGCAAGGTCATTCCGGAATCGGGATCGTACAAACGTGAATCGGCGAAGAAGGTCGAAGACGACGCCGAATAGTATAAACATTCATTGTCTGGAAACGCTTTAAGCGCGATACCCAGACTAAATAAGGGAGAGGTCGAAAATGGCCAGACTTAAAGAAAAATATAAGAGCGAGATCGCACCGGCAATAGCCAAAGAATTTGAGATCTCGAATCCGATGGCGATCCCCAAGATCGAGAAGATCGTGGTCAATATGGGGCTCGGAGAGGCGAGCGCTAATGCCAAGATCCTTGACGTTGCGACCGAAGAATTGAAGGCCGTAACAGGCCAGAAGCCGGTCGTGACCAAAGCGAAGAAATCCATTGCGGCTTTCAAGCTTCGTCAGGGAATGAGCATCGGTACAATGGTAACGCTTCGCGGTGACCGTATGTATGAGTTTCTCGATCGCCTGATCTCGGTGGCTCTGCCGCGTGTGCGTGACTTTCGCGGGATCTCGGGCAAGGCGTTCGACGGACGCGGCAATTATACGCTCGGCATCCGCGAACAGCTGATCTTCCCGGAGATCGATTTTAACAAGGTCGACAAGACTCGGGGTATGAATATCTCGATCGTAACGACCGCACGTACTGACGAAGAGGCACGCTCGCTGCTGAAGGCCCTTGGGATGCCCTTTAGACAATAGGTTTAGAAGAACATGGCAAAGATAAGCAAAGTAGTCAAAAACGACCGACGCAAGGATATGGTGAAGCTCTGGGCTGATCGCCGTGCCGAGGCCAAGAAGATGATCAACAACCCGAAATCGACCGTCGAAGAGGTCGATGCCGCGGTGATCGCGTTGCAAAAAATGCCTCGCGATGCCAGCCCGATCCGTGTTCGTAACCGCTGCTCGCAGACGGGACGCTCACGCGGGTATCTCAGGAAATTCGGGATTTCACGTATCGCTCTTCGCGAGTTGGCCCTTGAAGGCCAGATCCCGGGCGTGACGAAGTCAAGTTGGTAAAAAAGGTTGGACGACCGCGATCCAAGGCCGTGCGAAGAGCAACGGAACCGGGAACGTCGGGACCAAATGCAGAAAAAGACGGAGTAAACAGTAATGACAGATCCAATAGCCGATATGCTCACGCGGATTCGTAACGCGATCGCTGCGAATCACACTCGTGTTGATATTCCTGGCTCGAAGCTAAAGCTTGAAGTTGCACGCATCCTCAAGGAAGAGGGCTATATCAATAGCTTTACCACCAAGGGCGAAGGCGTCAAATATATGATCCGTGTATTCCTTCGCTACGATGCGAAAGGTGTCTCGTCGATCACCCATCTCTCGCGGGTTTCGCGACCGGGCCGCCGCGTTTATGTTGGTGCGGCCGACATCCCGAGAGTCCTGGGAGGCTATGGCATCAACATCGTTTCGACTTCGCAGGGGTTGATGAGCGGTAAGCAGGCTCGACGTCAGAAGGTCGGCGGCGAGATTTTGGCGGAAGTTTATTAAAGGAAAAAGGATGAAGGCGAATTCCGGGAAACACTCCGGTTTTCGAAACCCAATCCGCAAAAGATTATGTCTCGAGTAGGAAAAAAACCGATCACTGTCCCGGCGGGCGTGACCGTAACGATCAACGACACGATCCTTGAAGTAAAAGGCCCGAAAGGTACCCTCACGACCCCGGTCCCGGCCGGCGTCAGCTTTAAGCTCGAAGAGGGTACATTGACAGCTGAGCGTGCGAGTGACGATCAGGCCGCGTTTCATGGCCTGGCTCGTGCTCTGGCTAATAACGCTATCGTAGGTGTTACCGACGGATTCACCCGTGAGATGGATATCGTGGGCGTTGGTTACAAGGCTGACGTTCAGGGTTCAAAGATCAATTTCTCGCTTGGTTATTCGCATCCGATCGAATACGTGCTGCCCGCGGGCATTGACGCTAAGGCAGAAAGGGTCAATACCAAAACGTCGATCAATCAGTATCAGACGACGATCACCCTGAGCGGCATCGACAAGCAGCTGCTTGGCCAGGTGGCCGCGGAATTGAATCGACTGAGGAAGCCGGACGCATACAAAGGAAAGGGCGTACGTTACGCCGATCGGCATTACAAATTGAAGCCGGGCAAAACCGGTAAATAGTGAATCGGGGATCATGGGCAGGTGTATTGCCTGCTCAGGTTCCGTTTTTTACGATCAACTAAAATTATGGCACAGAAAAGTAGAGCAGATATCCGACAGGGCGTACACAGCCGCATTCGTAAGAAAGTACAGGGTACCGCTGAACGCCCGCGTCTTGCGGTATTCCGCAGCCTTAACCACATCTACGCCCAGGTGATAGATGATCGGTCGGGTAAGACACTGGCAACGGCGTCGACCACCGAAAAGGCTCTGGCAGGTTCGACGGGCGGAAACGTTGAGGCCGCAAAGAATGTCGGTAAGGCGATCGCCGAGCGGGCTCAAAAAGCCGGGATCTCAAGCGTGGTGTACGATCGCGGCGGTTACGTCTATCATGGCCGGGTCAAGGCCCTCATCGACGCAACTCGCGAAGCAGGTCTGAACAAGCACGAAGAAGCCGTTAAGGAAGCAGAAGAAAAGAGCAATGACGATGAATAAACAGAGAATTTCTCCGGGCGGACTTATCCTCAAGGATCAGCTGATCTCGATCAACCGTGTTACCAAGGTCGTTAAGGGCGGTAAGAATATGTCATTTGCGGCGCTCGTCGTCGTCGGCGACGAGGCGGGACACGTCGGTTTTGGTACGGGAAAGGCCAAGGAAGTACCGAACGCGATCAAGAAAGCGGTCGAGGCTGCAAAGAACAACCTTATCCGTGTCCCGCTAATTGACGGCACGCTGCCGCATGAAATGATCGGCGAATACGGCGCCGGCCGCGTGTTGCTCAAGCCGGCAAAGGAAGGTACTGGCGTTATAGCCGGCGGTGCCGTTCGTGCCGTGCTGCAGAGCCTCGGAGTTCACAATGTGCGAACCAAGATCCTCGGGTCGAATAACGCTCATAACGTCATTCGTGCTACATTTAACGGCTTGCTGAGGATGAAAGATCCGATCGAGGTCGCTCGCCTTCGCGGCAAGCAGGTCGAGGAGTTGGTCTAAAGCTGTCGGATCGACCACTCAGGTAGTTCAGGTCACACGGTGCATCCGTTGACCGCGTCGAACCTGGGCCGGTAAGATCGCGGCAATCTTTGGAATCTATAGAGTTATGGCAAAGAAAGCAGAAAACACCGAAAGCGGGAAGATCAAGATCCAGTACTACCGGAGCATGATCGGCTACGCCAAAAAGCAAAAAGAGATCGTCAAGAGCCTTGGTATCACCAAACTCAATCAGACGGTCGAACGCACCGATTCGGCTGCGACCCGCGGCATTGTCGCCAAGGTTCCGCACCTGTTGAGAATCGTTGAATAAGGTAAAGTAAATCGGCTTTCGCTAATCGTAAATAGAGTGATCGGTCGCGATACTCAGCTATTTACGATTTGCGATTTTCGACGAACGAGGGAAAAGATGGCATTAACATTAAATAACTTACATCCGGCAAAAGGCTCGACTCATAAAAAGAAGCGCGTTGGACGCGGCCCCGGCTCAGGTCTCGGCAAAACGTCGGGACGCGGCCACAAGGGACAGAAGTCACGCTCGGGATACAGTAGCCGGCCGGGATTTGAAGGCGGTCAGATGCCCCTTCAGCGCCGTTTGCCAAAGCGCGGATTCACCAACATCTTTAAGAAAGAGTGGCTCGAGATCAGCCTTGCCAAGATCGAGGAGAACTTCAATGCGGGCGACGTCGTTACCCCTGAGATCCTCCACGAACGCGGATTGATCAAAAAGGCGAAACACGATCTGGTCATCCTCGGCAACGGCGATGTTACCAAGTCGTTCAACATATCCGCTCACCGGTTTACGAAAACGGCCAAGGAAAAGATCGAAAAGGCCGGTGGTACCGCTACAGCGATCGTGAAAGCAGCCGAGGCAGAAGCCTAGTTCGTTGATCGTGGTTCGTCGAAGTTAGTTACGCTTGGCCCGACGCCCGGCTTACGCGGCGAACGACAAACAAAGATATGGAAAAGTTTTTTGGTGCGGTTCAGAACATGTTCAAGATCCCGGAGCTGCGGAGGAGGATTCTCTTCACGCTCGGGCTCTTGGCGGTTTATCGTTTTGGTGCACACGTTCAGGCTCCGGGGATCAACAAGGTCCGTCTCGAACAGGTTTGGGGCGAAGTGGCGGGAACGCTGCTCGGCGTGCTGGATCTCTTTTCGGGCGGCAACTTTCGCACGATCTCAGTTTTCGCCCTTGGTGTGACGCCCTATATTACCGCTTCGATCATCATGCAGCTTATGCCTGTGCTTTCGCCTGCGATGAAAAAGATCCAGGAAGAAGGTGAGGTCGGCCGGCAGAAGATGAACCAATGGACACGGTATCTGACCGTTGTGCTTTGTTCTATCCAGACGTTCTTTGTTGCAACGTGGCTGCACCGTAACGGCATTATCGCCGAGACATGGTGGGCAACGTCGATGGTCGTTATCACCCTTACGACGGGTACGATCTTCGTGATGTGGCTTGGAGAACAGATAACTGAACGCGGTGTCGGAAACGGGATCTCGCTTCTTATTTTCGCAGGTATCGTGATCGGACTGCCGCGAGGACTGACGCAGATCAGCGACCGTGTAAGTGCCGGAGACGCGATGCAGACGCTGGGAGTGCTATTCCTCGTCGTCGTCCTCGTTGCGTTGATCGCATTGATCGTGTATGTCGAGTCCGCTCGACGAAATATCGCCATTAGTTACGCAAGTCGGCGAGTTGGCAGCCAGACCGTTCGTGGTCAGGATACCAGTCTGCCGCTGAAGATCAACATGGGCGGAGTGATCCCGGTGATCTTTGCTTCGTCGGTGCTGGCCATGCCCCAGACGCTATTTTCAGCGTTTCCGCCGGATCAAAATGACCCGAATTCTACATGGAGCAAAGTATACGCGTTCATGCAGCAGTTCCACGGGGGTGATCCGTATTACGAATTGTTCTTTCTGTCGATGATCGTCTTGTTCACGTTTTTCTATATCACGATCATTTTCAATACTGACGAGGTTGCCGATAACCTCAGAAAGCACGGCGGATTTATCGCCGGCATCCGTCCGGGAGCCCCGACCGCCGAGTACATGAACGGCATTCTGACGCGTTTGACCACCGTCGGTGCTATATATCTTGCTTTCGTGGCGTTTACGCCGCAGCTTCTGCTCAGCGGATTCAAGGTTGCTCGGCTGCCTTTCATCGGTACGGCACTTGACAACTTTTTCACCGCGACGCCGGGACTCAGCTGGATCCCGACCGGTTTGGGATACCAATTTTACTTTGGCGGCACATCATTGCTGATCCTTGTCGGTGTGGCAATGGATACCGTGGCGCAGATCGAGGCTCAGTTGGTTATGAGAAACTACGAGGGGTTCCTCGGAGCGGGATCACGGCTGCGCGGACGACGTTCGTAACGAGCCGATGAGCGGCAGATGAATTATCGGCCGCAGATGAACGCGGATAACGCAGATTTTTGGGAGATATTCCTATCGGCGTGATATGTGTTCATCTGCGGCAAAAATTTTCTTAGCGTATGAGTAAGATCATAGTTTTGATCGGTGCCCCGGGGGCCGGGAAGGGAACACAGGCTCGATTGCTGCAGGAACGCCTCGGCATTCCGCAGATATCGACGGGTGATATGTTCCGCGAAATGAGATCGCTCGACACCCCGCTCGCACGTGAGGTGCAGGAGATCATGGCTTCGGGCAAGTTGATCTCGGACGAGATCACCTACCGGATCGTTCGCGAGCGGACCTCAAAGAGTGACACGGCCGGATCATTTGTTCTTGACGGCTATCCGCGGACCGCGGTCCAGGCCGAGCAGCTTGAGGAATTGGCGAAAGAGCAGGGAAAAGAGATATTGGCGATCGAGGTGGATATACCCGCCGATGAGCTGATGAAGCGATTGACGGGCCGTCGAAGTTGTCCAGAATGCGGTGAGATATACAATATTTACTCCAAACCGCCGAAGGTCGAAGGCTTTTGCGACCACCATCCGGAACGCCCGCTTGACCATCGTGCGGACGACAACGAATCGAGCGTGAAAACACGACTCGATACGTATCAGGCAAATACGGCGCCGCTGCTTGAGTATTACGCCAAGTCGGGACGTTTGAAAAAGGTGAGCGGCACGGGAGACGTTGAGGAGATCTATTCGGAACTTTCGGCCATCGTTTAGGCGAGGAAATGAGATTCAATGCCACCATTCAAGGTGTTTGGCGGTATTTGACCGGTAAGAAGATGATCATTGCAAAGTCAGCCAAAGATCTGGATAAGATGAGGGAGGTCGGCGAACTTATCGCCGAGGTTCGCGAAGCTTTGCGAGTCATGGTCAAGCCTGGCGTTTCGACGCTCGAGCTTAACACCGCGGCTGAAAAAATGATCCGCGACGCCGGAGCGATCCCGACGTTTATCGGATATCACGGCTTTCCGTTCGCTATTTGTGCATCGGTCAATCACGAGATCGTTCACGGATTTTCAAAGCCCGACCCGCTCAATGAGGGCGACATCATCTCGCTCGACATGGCGGCGACGTTCCAGGGGTTCGTTGGTGACACAGCGATGACCGTGCCGGTCGGCGAGATCAGCGATGAGTTGAAGCAGTTGATCCGCGTTACGGAAGAGTGCCTGCAATTGGGCATCGATGCGGCCCGTGTGAACAACCGTATCGGCGATATCGGCTGGGCCGTTCAGGAGCACGCGCAGAAGTATGGGTATGGGATCGTTCGCGATTATACGGGACACGGTATAGGCCGGGCAATGCACGAGGCGCCGCAGATCCCTAATTACGGACGTCCGGGAACGAAAGAGCGGATCCGAGCCGGCTACTGCTTTGCGATCGAGCCGATGCTGAATATGGGCACGCACGAGACGCGGACCCTTAATGATAAATGGACGGTCGTTACCCTTGATGGAAAACCGTCGGCGCATGCCGAGCATACTCTTGCGGTAACGGCGGACGGGCCCGAGATCCTAACGCTGACAAAAGAGCAGAAACGGCAGTTGGCGACAAAGACTGTTGCGTGACTTGAAAATGTTAGACAAAAACGTTAACATTAACGGTTTGTCCAACTAGAAAGAGAGTTGGCTTTAGAGCGTATGTCTAAAGAGGAAGCGATCGAGGTAATGGCGACGGTTTTAGAGACCTTGCCAAACGCAATGTTCAAGGTTGCGGTGGACGGGAATCAACACGAGGTCCTGGCCCATATCTCGGGGAAAATGAGGAAGAATTTTATTCGAATCCTCCCGGGTGACAAGGTTCTCGTCGAACTTTCGCCCTATGACCTGAATCGGGGCCGAATAACGTATCGCTATAAGTAGGACAGGGGAAAAGTAATGAAAGTCAGACCGTCAGTTAAAAAGATCTGCGATAAGTGCAAGATCATTCATCGTAAAGGCGTTGTTCGGGTAATTTGCGACAATCCGAAGCACAAACAGCGTCAGGGATAGGTTTATTTAGGAGACATTATGGCTCGCGTAGCAGGAGTTGATTTACCGCCCAACAAACGGGCACAGATTGGAATGACCTACATCTATGGTGTGGGCAAGTCGCGTGCGACTGAAATCCTGGACAAAGCCGGCATCAGTATTGATGCTCGCATCAAGGATCTTAGCGAAGACGAACTGAACAAGATCCGCACGATCCTGGATACTGAAGGCGATATTGAGGGTGACCTCAGAAAGCGCGTCCAGATGGACATCAAGCGCCTTATGGACATCGGCTGTTACCGCGGATTGCGGCATCGCCGAAGCCTGCCGGTTCGCGGACAGCGTACCAGCACGAACGCACGTACACGTAAAGGTCCGCGTAAAGCGGCGGTCGCCAAGAAGAAAGCTCCGGGCAAGAAGTAGTTACGAGGTGGGCCGTTAGCCGCTAGCAGATAGAACTGCTATCTGTGTGCCGCTCACAGTTCTCTGAATATATGGCAAAAGCACCAGCAAAGAAGACTTACAAGAAGAAAGAGAAAAAGAACATCCCGGTCGGGATCGTTCACATTGCGGCGTCGTTCAACAACACGCTGATCTCGATCACCGACGCCAACGGCAATTTGGTCGCACAGTGCTCATCGGGTGCACGCGGCTTCCGCGGTTCGCGAAAGGGAACGCCGTTTGCCGCCCAGCAGGCCGCGTCAGAGGCCGCACGCAAGGCGGTCGAGGCCGGCATGCGTGAGGTCGAGGTTCGTGTCAAGGGTCCGGGCGGCGGCCGTGAATCGGCTATCCGTGCGGTCAGCCAGGCAGGCATCCGCGTTACCGCGATCCGCGACGTGACGCCGATCCCGCACAACGGCTGCCGGCCGCCGAAGCGGCGTAGAGTTTGATCATTGGTCAGCGACCATTGATCTAAGTCGGAACACAGGTTCCGGAATATTAACGATCGAAAGGACGAAGGGGGCGCGGTGTCCCTGTAAACTTTTTCGCCAGAACGAACGGGCTATCGGCAGCATTTGTGCCAATTTCCATTTGCCCGGATCGCTCTTGCTGAAAGCAACAAAACTAATATGGCTAGATATAGAGATGCGGTGTGCCGCCTGTGCCGCCGCGAAGGTGGAAAGTTATTTTTGAAAGGCGACCGTTGCTACAAACCGTCGTGTGCAATTGAGAAACGCGGAACCAACCCGCCGGGACAGCATGGTGCGGCCCGACGCAAGATGCTTGCCGGTTACGGCGAGCAGCTTCGCGAAAAGCAGAAGGTAAAGCGCATTTATTTCATCCTCGAAAAGCAGTTTCGCAACTACTTTGAAAAGGCCCTTCGCCAGAAAGGCGTCACCGGCGAAAACCTCCTGTTCATGCTTGAACGTCGATTGGATAACGTCGTGTACCGTTCAGGGTTCTCGACCTCTCGCCGTCAGGCTCGTCAGCTCGTCAATCACGGACACATTACCGTTAACGGAAAGAAAGTTGACATACCGTCATTTCAGGTAAAGACCGGCGATGTCGTGATGGTCAAGGACAAGAGCCAGAAGAATGCCCATGTCGAAGGTGCGTGGCAGACCGCGGCCGGCCGAGGTCGTCCGTCGTGGCTCAGTTCAGGTGCGGTCGAATACAGCGTTTCGGTTTCGGGAACCCCTCGACGTGAGGATGTTGACGCGAACATAAACGAACAGCTTATCGTCGAACTTTACAGCAAGTAACACAGTCAGTTTCCGGTTTTTGGTCTAAAGGCTCCGAGCGATCCGGCTTGGGCACGGGCTAAAAACCGGAAACTAAAAACTATTTTAAAACGCATATGACACAGAGTAATAGTTGGACAGATTTTCAAATGCCGAGCCGTTTGAATGTTGAGACGGAAACCCTTACGGAACGTTACGGGAAATTCTACGCTGCTCCGTTCGAACGTGGTTTTGGCACGACGATCGGAAACTCGATCCGGCGGGCGCTCTTGTCGTCGATCGAGGGTGCGGCGATCACCGCCGTCAAGATCGACGGGGTCGAACACGAATTTTCGTCGATAAAGGGCGTTGTCGAAGACGCCACGGACGTCATCCTCAATTTGAAGCAGGTTCCGTTCAAATTACACGGGAACGGTCCTAAAACTCTCTCGATCAGCAAAAAGGGAGCCGGTGAGGTTACCAGTGCTGACATCGAGGCTGACGGCGACGTTGAGGTTCTCGACAAGACGATCCATATCGCGACGGTAAGCTCCGGCGGATCGATCGGTATCGAAATGAGATTGAAATCGGGCCGCGGCTATGTTTCGGCTGAGGTGAATAACGACGAAGACCTGTCCGTCGGCTATATCCCCATCGATTCGGTACACACCCCGATCAAAAAGGTCAATTATACGGTTGACCAGACCCGTCAGGGTTCTAACACCGAATTTGACCGCTTAACGATCGAGGTATGGTCGGACGGATCGGTCAAGCCGGAAGACTCGATCGGCCTGGCGGCCAAATTGGTGAAGGACCATATGGCCATCTTCATCAATTTCGAAGAGGAAGAGGAAGAGTACAAATACGAAGATATCGCTCGTCCGCCGCTGATGCGAAATGATCTGCTTGATAAGTCGGTCGACGAATTAGAACTATCGGTCCGTTCGTACAACTGCCTCAAGAACGCAGACATTCGATCGATCCGCGATCTGATCCGCCGCAGCGAAAAGGATATGTTGAACACGAAGAATTTCGGCAAGAAATCGCTCACCGAGATCAAAGACATGCTCCACGGAATGGGGCTTGATTTCGGAATGGACTTCGACGAGCAGGGTAATCCGATCCCTGGGTCGGGCGGGAGAGATCTAGACTAAGAGTTCGGTACCCCGAGCGAGTTTCTAACAGCCGGCCGGGGATCTGTCAACTCAATTGACTTAAAGACATGAGACACTTAAAAGCACATCGTAAATTGGGACGCACGAGCGAACATCGTATGTCGCTGCTCCGCAACTTGGCGACATCGCTCATTAATGCGGACAAAGAGCACATCGTGACGACCGTTCAGAAAGCTAAAGAACTGCGTCCGTTTGTCGAAAAGGCGATAACGCTTGCCCGGAAGGCGCAGGACCTCACCGGTGACGACGCGGTTTTGCGCGGAGTGCATCTGCGACGACAGGCGTCACGGTTCTTCCACGCCGGTAACAGCACGTTCAAGGCCGAGCAGAGCCGCTTTCGCGGTAAAAAGGGCGAGGCTAAGGAGCCGATCGAGCGTACTGCGGGCGTAAAAGCCGTCCAGCGGCTTTTCAACGAACTCGGCGTGCGCTATAAAGACCGTAACGGTGGTTACACGCGTATCATCAAACTCGGCCGCCGTGTCGGTGACAATGCCGAAATGGCTGTTATCGAATTGGTTGATAACCCACGCGAGCTGGCCGCCAAGGGCTAGTTCATCGGAGGATTGCCAGTATGAGCGAAAAGACGGCTCCGGCCAAAGACGATATCGTCGCCGAACGGAAAGAAAGTACAGGCGAAGGGGCTTCGTTCAACATGAACGAACTCCAGGCTCTTGCCGAACTGGTCAACGAACACGGTTTTACGGATTTTGAGTTTGAGAACGAGAATATCCGTGTGCGTCTAAGCAAAATGACGTCTGCCCCTATGGTTCATGCGGCACCGGCCGCTGCCCCGGCGGCAGCTCCGGCGGCACCGGCAGCTTCGACCGCTTCAGAGGTGCCGGCAGATCCGGATGCAGGCCTTCATAAGATAACCTCGCCTATCGTCGGCACGTTTTATCGCTCGCCGGGCCCGGATAAGGATCCGTACGTATCTGAGGGAAGCGTCGTTTCAGCCGAGACCACTGTCTGTATCGTTGAAGCGATGAAACTGATGAACGAGATCCAGGCTGAGGTTTCCGGCGAGATTGTTAAGATCTACGTCGAGAACGGCCAGCCCGTTGAGTTCGGACAGGCTCTATTCGGAGTTAGGAAGTAATTTTCGCCGCGGAAACGCGGAGCCGGCAGGAGAGAACATTAAGCGGGCCTCGGGCCGCCCAAGGATCTCAAGTAATCCGCGGCTCGGTGTTTCGGCGGTTTATTTTTTATTAATGCGGGAAATTCGTAAAGTATTGGTGGCAAATCGCGGTGAGATAGCTTGCCGTATCATATGGACGTGCAAAGAGATGGGCATAAAGACCGTCGCAGTGCACTCCGAGGCCGACCGCGACGCGCTTCACGTTCGATTCGCCGATGAGGCGATCTGCATCGGGCCGGCGGCATCCGCCGAGAGCTACCTGAATATTCCGGCGATCATCAGTGCTGCCGAGATCACAAATGTCGACGCTATCCATCCGGGTTACGGGTTTTTGGCTGAATCGGCGACGTTTGCCAAGATCTGCGAAGACTGCAATATCAAATTTATCGGTCCCCGGCCTGACGTGATCGCAATGATGGGCGACAAGGTCGAGGCAAGACGGACAATGACGGCGGCCGGCGTGCCGATCCTTCCGGGCAGTCCCGACCCGATCGAATCGACCGAAGAGGCGAGAAAGATCGCACTCGAGATCGGTTTTCCGCTGATCATTAAGGCGGCAGCCGGCGGCGGCGGACGCGGAATGCGCATAGTTCGTGAAGAAAGCGAACTTCACGGCAATCTGGAACTCGCCCAGACCGAAGCATTGAACGCTTTTAAGAACGGCTCTGTTTATATCGAACGATATATTGAGCGGCCGCGACACATTGAGATACAGGTGTTGGCGGATGAGCACGGAAACGTAATTCATCTGGGCGAACGCGAATGCACGATCCAGAGGCGGCATCAGAAATTGCTCGAAGAAGCTCCGTCGCCGGTCATTTCACCGGAACTCCGCGAGAGAATGGGAGCGGTCGCGGTCAAGGCCTGTCAGGAGATTGGTTATTCAAGCGCCGGAACATTTGAATTTTTGCTCGACGAAGACGACAGTTTTTATTTCATGGAAATGAACACGCGTATTCAGGTCGAGCATCCCGTGACGGAGATGGTCACCCTTGCGGATATCGTTCGCAATCAGATCCGCATCGCTACCGGCGAAGTTGTCGGTTACACGCAGGACGAGGTGCAGATCGTTGGCCATTCGATCGAATGCCGAATAAACGCTGAAGACCCGGTGAAATTTACTCCTAGTCCCGGCAAGATCACCGCATTCAATATACCTGGCGGCCCCGGCGTCCGGGTCGATACCGCCGTCTATCCTGGTTATGTAGTTCCGCCGTATTACGATTCGATGATCGCTAAATTGATCGTTCACGCGCGTACACGTGAACTCGCGATCGCCCGAATGCAGAGAGCGCTTGAGATGATGGTCATCGAAGGCATCAAAACAACGATCCCGCTGCACCGTAAGATAATGGCAGACGAGAATTTCAGAAAAGGTAATTTTTCTACAAAGTTCATGGAGGAGTTCAAATACGAAGTTTGAACTGAGCGTGGTATCGGGCAGTCGGCTCGTGGTTGATAGAATTTCGTGAATAGTAGATAATCTTTGGAGAATTACTTTTCACGATCCGTTTTAAGTTATTCAATAGATTTCGTGGTTACCGTGTTCATTCGCGGAGTTACTGCGAGCAATAGGAGAGGCTGATACAGCAAGACTAAGCATGTCAACAGTAAAAGAAGTAAAAGAACAGATAGTTGGTGATTTTAAGACCCATGCATCTGACACGGGTTCGTCACAGGTCCAGATCGCGTTGCTTTCGCAGCGTATCACTGAGCTTACGGCTCATTTCAAGATTCACAAGAAAGACAACAATTCGCGCCGAGGCTTGCTGATATTGGTCTCGCGACGAAGGAAACTACTGGATTATCTCAAGCGCCGCGATATTGACGCGTACCACGAGATCATCAAGAAGTTGGGCCTCCGCCGTTAATGGTTTGGCCGGGATGGATCGGCGGCGGCCGCTGTGCCGCTGCCGCTTTCCCGTTTGTTTTGGCAAGGGTAACTGAAAGCCGCTTCGGGCTTTTTAAGACAAGATGTCTTCGCGAAGATTTTGCCGGGGGTTGCTGAACGTGACAGCACACTACGCCGCCGGTAGATTGAAGGTCATCGGATAAAACCAGTAGTTGTTCAAAGACGAAAGGGCTTCACGGCATAGTTCCTTTCGTCTTTGTTTTTTTGAGGAACAGATAATGACAAATAAGAAATATTTGAATGAATCGATCAAGCTTGGGACAAGAGAGCTGGTCGTTGAAACGGGCAAGGTAGCCAAGCAGGCCGATGGTTCGGTCGTGATCCGATATGGTGACACGATGCTTCTGGTTGCAGCGGTAAGTGCCCGTACCGCAAAGGAAGGACTCGATTTCTTTCCCCTCACGGTCGAATACCGTGAAAATACGTTTGCCGGCGGACGTATCCCCGGAAACTACTTTCGACGCGAGGGTCGTCCTTCCGAAAAGGAAGTTCTGACCTGCCGACTGATCGATCGCCCGGTTCGTCCGCTGTTTGCCGACGGTTATAGATTTGAAACCCAGATCGTTGCCTCAGTCATATCCTCGGATGCTGAAAATGACCCGGACGTGATCGCGATCACGGGTGCTTCGTGTGCCCTCTATCTTTCGGACATCCCGTTCCATAATCCGATCGCGGGTATCCGGATCGGTTTGGTCGACGGCAAGTACGTGATCAACCCGACGTTTGACGAGCGGCGTGAATCGCGGCTGAATCTGGTTGTCGCCGGAACCGAAGAAGCCATCTGCATGGTCGAGTGCGAGGCCGAAGAGGTCGAGGAAACCATAATGGTCGAGGCTCTGATGCTGGCCCACCGCGAGATCAAGCGACTTTGTCTGTGGCAAAAGGAACTCTTCAAGGCCCTCGAGATCACCAAGCGTGAGTTCACGCCCGCAGCTCTTGACGAAGCGGTCGTCGCCGAAGTTGAAAAGAACTTTGCCGAGAAATTACGGGCGGCCCTCGATTCGACGGGACGTGACAAGATCGCCGTCTATGCCGGAATTGACGCTCTCAAGAAGGAAGTCGTCGAAAGCTATCCGGAGGACGATGCCGCCAAGCGTTCGATGGCCGGAAAGGCCTTTGGCTACCTCAAAGAAAAGATCTTCCGTGAGGATATGCTCGTCAATAAGCGGCGTCCGGATGGCCGTCGTTTCTCCGAGATCCGTCCGATATCGGCAGAGGTCGGTTGGCTGCCCCGCGTACACGGTTCGGCGCTTTTCACACGCGGCGAAACGCAGGCAATCGTCACCACCACGCTCGGCACCAAAATGGACGAGCAGTATATGGATGACATCGAAAAGGGCGAGATCAAACGCCGCTTTATGTTGCATTACAACTTCCCGCCGTACTCTGTCGGTGAAACGGGCCGATTCGGAAGCACGTCCCGCCGAGAGATCGGCCACGGGAATTTGGCTCGTCGTGCCATCCAGTCCGTATTGCCGGATGAAGCGGACTTTCCGTACACGATCCGTATCGTCTCGGATATCACCGAGTCAAACGGTTCGTCATCGATGGCATCGGTTTGCGGCGGTATCCTGAGCCTAATGGACGCGGGTGTACCGATCAAGAAGCCGGTGGCGGGTGTTGCCATGGGGCTGGTGATGGAAGGCAATCGCTATGCGATCCTTTCTGACATCGCCGGTGCCGAGGATCACTACGGCGATATGGATTTCAAGGTTACCGGGACCGAGGACGGTATTACCGCTCTCCAGATGGATATCAAGGTCGGCGGCATTAACGCAATGATCCTTCAGGAAGCGCTTGAGCAGGCCCGCAAGGGACGCATGCACATTCTCGGGATCATGAATCAAGTGATCGCAGAACCCCGCGAGGAACTTTCTGAGTTTGCCCCGAGGATCATCACACTGATGATCAATCCTGAAAAGATCCGCGATGTGATCGGTAAGGGCGGTTCGGTCATCAGGGCTATGACGGAGGAAACCGGAGCCAAGATCGACATTTCGGATGACGGAACCGTATTGATCGCGACCGCTGACGGCGAGGCTGCTCAGGAAGTGATCGCCCGGATCAAGGCCATTACAGCCGAGGCGGAGATCGGTGAGACATATATGGGTACGGTCTCGCGTATCGTCGATTTTGGAGCTTTTGTCGAGATCATGCCCGGGCTCGACGGCCTGCTGCATATTTCCGAGATCTCTGATCGCCGCGTTCGCGATGTCAGAGACGAACTCAAGGAAGGCCAGCAGATCCTCGTCAAATGTATCGGCAAGGAAGGCAACAAGATCAAGCTTTCGCGTAAGGCGATACTGGCCGAGGAAAAGGCTGTCGAGGCCGGCGGCGATGAATGATCTCCGGCGTTAATAATTGATCCCCAAAATGGGAAATCAGGTCCGGTTATTACTTTCTTGTGGTAGCCGGACCTTTTCTTTTTGAAGAACCGCGAAATATTTGAAAAAAAAGTTTGCGAAATATGGAAAGTACCGCCTATTCGGCGTATTTTCCCACTGAAACAGAAGAAATACTGGGATTTTGCGATCCGGTACCGAAAAAAAGCGAATAATATACGTGCATTTGCCTGCCGATTTTGTTATATTTTTCGGACTGCCCCAAAATCCTGTTCTACACTGCGAGTGCCAACCGTTCAGTGAAAGTGTATTTCTTTCACCAGAGTACTTTTTTGGTTAGGTTACAAGAATGAAGAAAACAAATCTTAGAGCAATGCTGTCGGTGATCTGCATGATGTCGATCATGGCCGCACTCGTCAAGGTCGAAGCGGGACCGGTTCGTTTTGATCAGGTCGTACAGATCATGAACCCGACACCCGGCAAGGCTGAGACCAGCAGCTTCACGCGGATCCGTGTGATAAATTATTACGACGGCTTCGTTGTCGGCGACGATGGCGACGACGACAAAAAGTCGGGCGGCACGAAACAGGATGGCCGTGTTATAACCGAAACCAAAACTGACATCGTCGAAGATGACGTATGCGACTGTGTTGAGCCTGAAGCGGTCAGCAAGTTCCCGAAGTGGGCCCTGCTCGGTTTGGCAGCGATCCCGATCGGACTGATCCTGATCAAACGTAAAAAAGATGAGCCGACGCCTAC
>CALDGX010000120.1 GCA_937941715.1 uncultured Chloracidobacterium sp.
CTGGATATCGACCTTACGTCAAATCGGCCGGACTGCCTTTCGCATTTGGGTGTCGCACGCGAACTGTCGGTTTACACGGGTAAACCCGTCAAGGCGGTAAGCGACGGCGAGGTCCCAAACGTGCCGATGCCCGCGGTGCTCGCCGGCGATGTCGTCAGGATCGACGCCCCGGACATTTGCCATCGTTTTACGGCCAGGATCATCCGAAACGTCAAGATCGGCCCGTCGCCGCAGTGGCTGGTGGACCGGCTTGAGGCGATCGGCGAGCGTTCGATCAATAACGTCGCCGACATCACGAACTACGTAATGCATGAACTCGGGCAGCCGATGCATTCGTTCGACCTGGACAAACTCGCGGGCGGACGTATCGTCGTGCGCCGAGCCGCCGCAGGCGAGGTGATACGGACGCTTGATGAAGTGGAACGCCGGCTCGACGAGTCGATGCTGATGATCTGCGACGACGAAAAGCCGGCGGCGATCGGCGGCATTATGGGCGGGCTCGATTCGAGCATTACCGACGAAACAGTTAATGTACTTCTTGAGGTCGCGTTCTTCAAACGCGAGAGCATACGCTCGACATCACGCAGGCTAAACCTTGCGACTGAAGCCAGTTACCGATTTGAACGCGGCGTCGATATCGACAACCTGATCCGGGCATCTGATCGGGCTGCTCAACTGATCTGCGAACTCGCTGGCGGCACTGCCGACGACCTGATAGATATCTATCCGACGGTGCACCGTGCGGGGCGTGTCGCCTCAAACGACATCTCGGCTGCCGTCAGGCGGCTCACCGGCCTAAATGTGAGTACTGACGAATGTGACCGGATACTCGGCTCGCTGGGCATTACCGCCGAGACCTCGGATGATGGTCAAAAGTCTTATCTCTCGCCGACCTGGCGGCACGATATCGCTATCGAAGAAGATCTCGTCGAGGAGGTCGCCCGGCACGCCGGATACGAGAATATCGGCGTCGAACTGCCGCCGGCATACGGTGCGGGCGAATATCAGCACAACGAACCCCGCGAAAAACGGCTCCGACAGTCAATGGTCGATCTGGGTTTTGACGAGGCGATCTCGTACAGCTTTATTGACACGCGTTTTGACGATCTGATCGAGCCGGTACCGGGTCTATTGGTGAACGATGGCGACGCTCGCTTTGTGACGCTTAATGATTCGGTCATTGAGGGAGCGGTCCGTATGCGGCACTCGATTTTACCCGGGCTATTGGACGCCATTCGCCTGAACCTGAATTTTCAACGCCGTGATGTGCGCTTGTTTGAACTCGGAAAGGCCTTTGCGTCGGTCGGCGACGGGGAACCGCCCAATGAACAGGAGCTTTTCGCTTTGGCCGTGACGGGCGGCGAGGTGCAGCAGGATCGTGCGATGACGACCCGCGAACTCGATTTTTATGACGCCAAGGGCTCGGTTGAGGCCGCATTTGCCGCGCTTGGCGTTGCCGACGTCACATTCGCGGCGGCGGACGTCGCACACCTCAGGCGCGGACAGTCGGCATCGGTCGCGGTCGCGGGCGAGATCGTCGGGTCGATCGGCCGCCTGAGCGACGAGATCGCCGCCGGATATAAGTTCAAACAACCGGTCTATGTCGCCGAGATCAACCTTCAGTCCGTACTCGGACAACCGGCCAAAACGGCCGTTTACCGGCCTTTGCCTAAATTCCCGGGCATCACGCGGGACGTCTCGTTCGTCGCCGGTCGTGACACCACCTATTCATCGATGCGCGACGCGATCCTCGGCCAGGGTTCCGAATTGATAAAGGCGGTCGATTTTGTCGATGTTTACGAAGGCAAGGGCCTGAACGAGGGCGAACGATCGGTCACTATCCGTATCGAGTACCGAGGTGACGACCGGACACTGGTCGATTCTGAGATCGACGGACTGCATTTACAGGTGCTCTCCGAGGTTGAGCGCAAAACAGGCGCGAGGCCGCGGTTTTGACCCAAACCTTAAACTTTTACTTGAAGTTTTGCGGAAAAGTGCCCATAATCACAGTCTAAACGTTTACTACCCAGATTTGGAGAGCAACAGATGAACGGCCTTACCGGAATGGAGAAGTTCTCGCACCTCGAGGACAAGATCTACTTGACGATCGAGTTCGTAAAGAAACTCCGCGAAGAAAAAGAGAGCGTTGTCGGCAAGTTTGACGACCTGCGGGCCGAACTCGCACAGGCACAGGACCGGAATCAGCAGCTTGAGACGCAACTTGAGGTAATGCTTGCAGAGCGTGACGCTATCCAACTGAAAGTAGAGGCGATGCTGGAGGCGATGACAGTCATCGATCCTGAGGTTGCGAGGGCGATCGGGAGGTAATCCGTATGACCGAAGAAAAATCGCTGAGAGTCGAGATCTATAACCAGACCTACAGCATCCGCTCGGACGGCGACAATCAGTACATCCTGAATCTTGCGGATTATGTCGATAAAAAGATGCGGGATATTTCGTCCGGCACGCTGACGGTCGATTCTTTAAAGGTCGCGATACTCGCTGCCCTGCACATTGCCGACGAGTATCATCAACTGCTTGCGGCACAGTCCCAAATGGACTCACAATTGGGCATCCGCAGTTCGGAATGCAGTGAAATGCTCGACCGCATACTGAAGCATCGCGAGCCGATCCCTCTCGATTTCGAACCCCAGCAACAATGATAGCGAGCCCCTTGCAAAAGGCTGTCCGCACTGTGATATAGTTCTCTTAGGCGAAGGAAGTTTTCTGCGTTGTTCGTCCCCGAACGCACAAACAATTGAGCCAACATATGAATGCCGGGAGGCTAATGCCGCTGTCAGTGCGATCTCCTACGGGAGAATCGCCATAGCCAACGGCTCTGATGCTCGAAAGGGCAAAAGGCCACCCACCTGTCCAATACAGGTTCAATTCATACGTTCGAACGGCAACGTGGTTTCCGCTCGCCGAAGTCATCAAAAGAAAAGCCGCGGTCATAGGATCGCGGCTTTTCTCGCTATTGGCCTTCTTTTTCGAGTTCGGCCCTGATCTCTTCGGCCATTTTTGCCTCTTCGAGGGCGAGCGGCAATTCGGACGCCCGGGCTGAGAGCTTTTTGAGGATCAATTCGGAATCGGCGACAGCCGAACCCCGCACAGACGCGGCTTCGACCATCTGCAGACGTGTTTCGGCCTCGGCCAGCATGACCCTGGCCTCCTTGTTGATCGAATCGATCTTGGCAATATCGCGGGCCAGCGTCTCCTGAAACTCCTTAGAGCTTTGTGTGCCGAGTTGTTTGAGCTTCTGTTGCCGACGCTGCATAAGCTGAAGTTCTCGTTTTGAGGACTTGATGATCCGTGTCGCCGTCAGCCTCGTCGCCAGAGTGTCGCGATAGGCGTCCGCAAGCAGTGCGTCGCGGGCGGAGATCTCTTTGAGCGAACGCCGTTCATTTGATCGAAGTTCATTCTTAAACCACTCGATCTCCTCGGCTCGGATGCCGTCGGCGGCTATTCGTTCGCGCATTTCAGCCGTCCAGTTTGCCCGGCGGTAACCGAGATATCCCGAGATCCCCAGCCCGATCACAAACCCGACCGCTCCCGCTATAAGGCCGAAAAAAAGGAAAGCCGCGGCCGCCGGGGGCGTCGCACCGAAAATGAACATGAGCGTGAGAAAGACGATCAGCGGCAGGCCGCCCAGCACCAATGGGGCCGCGACCGCTCCGATCAGCAGATTTCGACCTTTTGCCAGATCGCGGCGCGTCACATCATATCTGAGCGAAATTTCGTTCATCTTAAGGTTGTACTTTACAAACACTGTCAACGCAGTTCAAATTTACGTCATCACAAAGTTTATTATTTGAGTCAAAATGTATTATCATTTCAACACTTTCGGGCGCTCGAGTTAATTATGAGACCTTTTTCGGCAAAGCGGCTGGCATTGATGCTCCTGACGTTGATCACGGCGGCAATTCCCTCTTTTGCCCAGGAACCTAAACCGATCGACAAGCAAAAAGTCCGCACCGTGACGGTCCCGATCTCGATCTTTACGAAAAAAGAGCTTAAGACCGACCAGGCCGAGGAATTCATCCAGGCCGACAGGCTGATCGTCAAGGAAGACAAGGAAGAACAAACTATCCTCTCGATCCGGAGTGTGTCAAATACACCGCTTGCTCTACAGGTGCTCATACAGGACGACCTGACCGGCAATATCAATCTGCAGTTGGCCGAGATCGCTGCGTTCATTCGCGGGCTGCCGCGAGGCTCGCGGGTGATGGTCGCCTACATTCGCGGCGGTTCACTGCTGGTCAGATGCAAATTTACCGAGGATCTCGAAAAGGCTGCTAAATCACTGCGTGTCATCGCCGGAAGTGCAACGGCCTCAGGAAACGGCCCTTATGGCGGCGTTTCTGACGCTGTTGGGCGTTTTGACGGTTTACCGGCGGGCCGACGGGCGGTTTTCCTGGTTTCGGACGGCCTGGACGCTTCCCAGGGCCTCACGGGCTTCGGTTCGCTTCAGTCGATCGAGCTCGAACAGGCGATTATAAGGTCACAACGCCGCGGAATAGCGATCTACTCGATCTACTCGCCGACCTCGCTGACGCAGTCCGGCAATAGCAGCACGGTCGCGTCGGCCCAGGCGGCACTCGGTAAATTGTCGGATGAGACCGGCGGCCGCGCGTTCTTTTCGGGAAGTCTCGGCCCGGTTAGTTTTGAACCGTTCTTCAAGGACATGACACTGCTGCTGAATCGCCAGTTCGCCCTGACATATCTCTCAACACATATGAAAAAGGGTTATCACAAGCTCGAGATCACGAGCACCAATCCCGAAGTCAAGATCGAGCATCCGAAGGGCTATTTTTATAGGTAGCGGCCCGGTCACTAACCGACCTTCATATTGCAGCCCGGGCAGATCCTGACATCTTCCTTGATAAGCAGGCCGATCCAAAATAGAGGAAAAAAGAAAACAAGCAGGACAGCGAACGTGATCCAGCCGGCTGTGGATATACGGCGTTCGATCTTGGGCAGGAACTGGCTCATGCAGTGCGGACAACGGTAAGGCTGACTGAACTGCTGTCCGCCCTGGTGCATCAGGGATTGCGGCTGATAGCCGGAAATTGGGGTCGTATTACCCATATGGCCGATCGGAGCGGTGCCGTCGATGGTCTTTCGGGCCTCGGTGCTGGTTGTAAACTCATCGGTCTTCCAGGCGTACGGGCGCGGAGCCGAGTAGTCAAACGGTGCGGGCGGCGGCGATTGCTGCCTCTGGGGCGGCGGCGGTGCAACGCCGAACTTGGAACCGCAAAACCGGCAAAAATGGCTTTCGGGGCTATTTAGATTTCCGCAATTTCCGCATTTGATCATAGGGATCGTTCCAAAGGGTCAAAATCTAACACGCTCGCCCGTTCGTATCGATGAATAAACCGACTCGACCAGTTCGACCGACTTGAAACCGTCGAGTGCCGACACCGGCGGCGGTGCTCCCGTCAGGATCGAGTCGATGAAGGCCCGATCCTCCTGAACATAGCCCCAACGTTCTTCCTTTTCGGTCATATGGAAGGTCAGGGTCTCGAAATTTGCGTCCATTCCGCGCGAATCCAGTATTCGCTCCATTTCCTCGGTCATGATCGTCCGGTGATGCGCAAACACCTCGATCCGCTCGAACGGAAAGTGCCAACTCGCGTCGGACGACGATGCGAACGTGCAGTGAAAACCGCTCTTGAACTTAAAAATTATCGAGAATTCGTCAAGTTCGGGATATTCGTGCTGCGACCCGTACGCGATCAGCTCTTCGATCTCGCCGAACTGAAAACGCATCATATCGAACAGGTGGATCGTCGTTTCGTACAGAAATCCGCCGGTCACGTTGACATCGCCCGTCCAGACGGGGTTCTTCAGTTCACCCCGGTTCATCTTGATATGGGCCGAGTGTGCCTTGTCCTCGCCGAGAAATTCCTTGAGTTTTGCGTAGACCGGGGCAAATCGGCGATTGTGGCCGACCTGGAAAACTCCGCTCCCGCCATCGGCGATCTCAAGCAGCGTTCGAGCATCGTCGATACCGATCGAGAAAGGCTTTTCACAAAAAACGTGCTTGCCGGCCGCGACCGCCGCCGAGGCGATCTCCGTATGGGTCTTGTTGGGCGTACAAACGAGAACGGCATCGCAGTTGTCGAGCAACTCCTCGCGTGAACCACAGACCTTGCCGCCGATCGACCGGGCGGTACGTTCGGCACGCTCGGGCACAATATCATAAAGTGCCGAGACAACGGCACGCTCCTCGCGGGAGTAGATCCGCCCGTGAACATTACCGATGAAACCGGTACCGACTATTCCGATCCTAACCTTGTCCATAAAAAACCACATCGCCGAAGCGAAAAACTACCAACTGCCTCCGGCTGCATGTTGCCCGAGCCCCAAAACTTCCTCTGTGGCCGCCTTGGCACGGCGGGCGACGTCAAACGGGTCTTCGGCCCAATATTCCGGCCTGAATATCTCGATACTGACCATCCGATTGTAGCCGATGCGGTCAAACCGCTCTTTGATCTCGGCGATCGGCAGGATGCCCATTCCCGGATATAGCCTTTGAGCATCGGTAAGCTGGTCCTTAGGCAGGTCCTCGGCGTCGTTGATGTGAAAAATAAACAACTTTTCCGGATCGAGGCCGTCGATCGCGTCGAAGGTCGAATTTCCGGCGTAAAAATGAAATGTATCGATCACCAGGCCGATATTCGGACGGTTGACGATCTCGATTATCTCCCTGGCCAGATCGAGCGTCTGGACGCTGCAGTCAGTCTGCCCGAGAAACTCGAACGCGAGCCCGACGCCGTGATGATGGGCGATATCACCAAGTTCGTTGAGGACGGCGACAGATTCGTCAATGATCTGCTGTTTGGTCGCACCTTCGGGCAATTTTCCGGGAACCACGACAATATACGGGCAGTTCAGTTCGCCTGCGATCGCTGCTAACTTTTCGCATTCCTCGACGATCGCAACGTGATCCTCGGGCGTCCGAAACGTGATGTGCTCGATCGAATTGATCGACCATGGCTCAAGTGCGGCTTCGTCAAGCAATCGGATCAGGTCGTGGATCGTGTTTTCCTGCAGATAATCGAGCAATTTCGATTTCCAGAGTTCTATGAGGTCAAAACCCGCTTCGTGTGCGGCCTTGATATCGGTAACGAGGTCGGCGTGCATTGTAGTCGCGCCGTTCAGTGCTATTTTCATCGTCATGTAGTGCCGCTGTCGGCAATTAAAAGGGCATTTTAGCATGAATATTTGCTAATATGTAGGTTCAGGCGCCCGATTATTTCCCCTCGTACCAAGGCGGTGATCGGTGTGCAACGTTCCGGGCCGTCCGGCCGTCATAACAGGAGTTCGGAGATATGATCGACCAAAGCAATCTCCGCAGATACATAATGAAAAAACTCTTCGCCGCGTTCATTCTTGCGATGTGTCTTTGCTTTTCGGCTTCGACCCAGACGTCCAACGACTCGTCCCTGCGAGGCGTGACCGCCCTCGATGAGAAGGATCGGGACGCCAACGGCAAACTGCTGACGCTGCCGGCGGCCGAGCACATTTCGCGGGGATTCGTTTACCTCGACAATCGCCATTTTCCGGAAGCACAGGCACATTTTCAGCGGTTTTTGGACGTTTACCCCAACGACTCTCTTTTGCCGCGTGCCTTGTTCGGGATGGGCCGTTCGCTGATGTGGGAACGCAAATACATCTCGGCGATACCATTTTTCGGCCGCGTGTCGTCCGAATTCCCTGCTACCAAGGACGGGCGCGAATCGCTTGCGTTTATGGGCGCGTGCCATGTCCGACTCGGCAAGAACGAAGAAGCCGCAAAGATATACGAGCGTTACACGACGATGTATCCGACTGGCGAGAGGATCGATTCGGCGTATTTGAACATCATCGACGCCTGGCGCGAGGCCGGGAAATACTCGGACGCATTGGCGTGGGTCGAAAAGGCGAAAACGCGATTTGTTGACACGCCGACCGCGGTCAATGCGATGCAGGCCCGTGTACGTTTGGAGATCAACCGCAAGAACTGGATGGACGCCGTCGCCGCCGCGGATGAACTGCTAAAGGTCAAAACTTTTACCGGCTCGATGGCAACCGAGGGCGAGATCAAGTATCTCAAGGGCCTGGCACTCGAAAATGCGGGCAAGCGAGCCGATGCAATGGCGGTTTATTCGTCGATACCGGACGTAAACGGCTCTTACTTCGGCGGACTCGCCTCTGACAAGTTAAATACCGGCAACCGTATCAAACGTATCGCTCAGGTATCGCCGACGGCGGCGACCGACTTTCCGGTGATGTTTCGGAGCGAGCTGATGCAATACGCCAAGCCGAAAGGGATAGATCCGCGGTTCCTGCTGGCCATCATGAAACAGGAAAGCAGTTTTCGGCCAAATGCCAAATCGCCGGCGGCGGCACGCGGCCTGCTTCAGCTGGTATATGACACCGCGACCAAATACAATGAGCGGGCCGGAATACCGGTCTTTGTTCCCGATGACCTCTATCGGCCGTCGGTTAACATTGCCATCGGGACCGAATATGTCGCCGAACTAAACAAGCAGTTCGGCGGGCTGTACGAGGCGATAGCGGCAAGCTATAACGGCGGCGAGGACAATGCCGCCCGCTGGCTGAATCGTTCAAATCCGCGTGAGCCGGGCGTTTTCACATCCGAGATCGGCTTTGCCGAGACCAAGAATTACGTGTTTAAGGTGATGACGAACTATCGCGTTTACAAGGCCCTGTACGACGAAAATCTGATCAAACGCAACTAGTTATAGGCGAAAATGAAAAAAGGCCCGCCGGTCCGCAGTGGCCGACGAGCCTTTTATTATTGAGCGTCTATCAGAAACTCTGCAGGTACCAGCGGCCCTTGACGAGTTTCAGTTCAAACTCCTCGTCCTTATTGCCGTCCGCTCCGAACTTGAATTTTACCTTTGCCGTATCGCCGCTGACGACAGGAGCACCGATGATCTTTCCGGTGCGAAATTCCTTACGAAACTCACTCAGTTTCTCATCAGTGGCGGTACCCATACCGCAGATGTCCTTTGTGTCCTTATCGCCCGAACCGTCAGGGTTGCACAGTGCCGGCAGGGTTGCCATTCGGCCGGCTTTAGCGGCGTAAAATACATCCTCGACGACCTTTTCCGGTTTATCGTAAACGCCGCCGCTCGGGGCAGCGTCAGGAATTGACGGATCAGGAACGCCGCGTCCGGGTGTCGGTGCGGGTGTCGCCGAATTATTTGGCAGCGGGACGACCGCGGTATTCGCCGGTTTGGGTGCGGCAGGGTTATTTACGTTATTGGCAGCATTGCCGCCGCATGCCGTCAAGGCGGCACAAAACAAACTCACAACTACGATGCGATAGATATTCATAATTGGCTTAAGAAAATTCGTTAATTTTGATCAAACGCTACAAACCGTCTATTGCTCGGCCCAGTCCCCTTGACCCTGACGGTCCAGTTGATAACCCTTTTCCTGCAGCGAGACCTGAACTTCGCGGGCGTGGTGCTCGTCACGCACCTCGAGTATCATCTCGATGCCGACCGTGCCAAGCGGCGCGAGCCAGATCGCCCGTTGATGATAGACCTCGACCACGTTGGCACCGGTCTCAGCGACACTATTGAGCAGTGCCGCCAGCATACCCGGCCGGTCGATGACCAGCACGCGAAAGATCACATACCTGCCCTTGCGGACCAGGACCTGCTCCAAGATCCGTGCGAGCAGGTTCCCATCGATGTTTCCCCCGCAAAGGACGGCGCAGACGTGGTCTTCGGGTGTGACCTTGATCTTGCCGGCCAGCAGTGCACCGACACCGGCCGCTCCGGCTCCCTCGACGACGAGTCGGCTGTTTGATACGCAGTGATAGATACCGCGGGCGATCTCCTCCTCGCTGACCTCGACGACGTCGTCAACGTACTCTTTGATCAGCGGTAGCGTTAATTCGCCCGGCCGCTTGACCGCGATACCGTCGGCGATCGTCGGTTTGGCGTCAAAGGTCACGGGTTTGCCGGCCTGCAAAGACTGTCGGACGGCGCCGACGTTCTCAGCCTGGACGCCAATCACCCGGACGTTCGGCAGCAGTGACTTGACGGCGATAGCGATGCCGGAAATGATGCCGCCGCCGCCGATCGGCACCACCACGACCGTAGTCTCGGGTGCGTCTTCGGCGATCTCCAGTCCGATCGTGCCCTGTCCGGCGATCACCTTTTCATCGTCAAACGCGTGGACGTAAATGTATCCTTGTTCCTCCTGCAGACGCCGTGAATTTGCGACTGCCTCATCAAAGCTCGTTCCCATCAGGAGCACCTCGGCTCCGTACGACCGGGTCGCGAGGATCTTGGTCAACGGTGCAAATTCGGGCACGACGATCGTCGCGGCGATGCCGTGAAGTTTGGCGGCAAGGGCCACGCCCTGTGCGTGATTGCCGGCGGACGCTGCGATCACACCGCGCTTCTTTTCTTCTTCAGTGAGGCTCGAGATGCGGTTGTACGCCCCGCGGATCTTGAACGAACCGGCACGCTGCAGGCACTCGCCCTTGAGGGATGCCGACGCCCCGATCTCGGCAGAAAGCTGCTCATCGGCAAGTATCGGCGTCGAATTGATTATGCCCCTGAGGGTTGCCCGGGCGGCTTCGATATCACTTAGTTTGACGGTCATAACTGGCGAGAATTATAGCAAACAAGTTTGAAATAGAGTATATTTGGACTATTACAAATTTGCGGAGGACATTATGGAATTATTCGGTCTCGGTGCGGTATTTCTTGTGTTTTTGGGCATTGCCCTGCTGACAGTCGCATGGAAAACGATCAAGATCGTTCCCCAGTCGAGCGTGCTGCTGATCGAGCGTCTCGGACGATTTCATCGGGTCGCAAACAGCGGTTTGAACATCATCGTTCCGTTCTTTGAGGCCCCGCGGGCCGTTTACTGGTCAGGCACGCGTCCCGGCACGACATCGATCGACCTCCG
>CALDGX010000121.1 GCA_937941715.1 uncultured Chloracidobacterium sp.
GAAACAGGCATACGATTAAATTAGATATCATCGGCGCATTGTGCGATTTTGCCGGTGGCGACGAAGGGTTGGCGGTTGACGAAACCCCACTTCGCAGACTCGCTTTCAAGACCGTTCTGGCCAAACCGGCCGAGAAACAGTTGGAGGTGTGGGTCGCCATGTTGAAAACGATTATTAGCCGTAAGTCCAGGGCAGCATTGCTCGTGACAATTGCCATTGCCGCTGCCTCATTCCTTTTGATATTTGCCGTCGGTTCAGGTGCCGGCCCCAACTCAGCCGCCTTACCCTCGCAAACGCCAAACGCACAACGTCCGGCAGCTCCGGCACCGGAATCAACGTGTGCGTCGCTGCCCAGCGGGGCGGTCGGCTGGTGGCCCGGCGAGGGGAACACGCTCGATCGGATCCGCTTGAATAACGGCCAGCCCGAGGGCAACCTCGCCTACACGGCCGGACGGGTCGGTCAGGCGTTCGATCTGGACGGGACCGCCGCCGATATCAAGGTGCCCGCATCGGCTACGCTCGATGTTGGTTTGAGCGACGGTATGACGATCGAGATGTGGGTCCGCCCGACGGATCTGTATCAGCGTCCGCTCGTCGAATGGAACCAGAACGGCAGCCTCGGTGTGCAGTTCTGGATCGGCGGCAACTTCTCGTCAGGCACCCTGACCGCCAATCTCAAAGATACTGACGACGGCAGCCACATCCTGCAAACGACGACGGCCGTTATGTCAGCGAATGTCTGGCAGCACGTCGCGATGACCTATGACCGTACTACCGGGCTCGCGATGCTGTACCTGAACGGCAGCGTCGTCGCCGGGCCCGAGGACATTGGCCACCTGTCGCTAAATACCCGTTACCCGATGTATATCGGTTCGAGGCCGGCGGGCAATTACTTTGTCGGCCAGATCGACGAGCCGACGATATTCAACCGGGCCTTGACCCCAACCGAACTCTTGGCAATCTACAATGCCGGAAGTGCCGGTAAATGCAGCCCTTGCTCGGCCGCACCGATCGGCACGGCGAACTGGTGGCGGGCCGAAGGCAATATGAACGACAGCGTCGGTACCAGTCACGGTTCGCTCGCCAACGGAGCGACCTACGCGGCCGGCAAGGTCGGACAGGCTTTCAGCTTTGACGGCACTGACGACTACGCGTCGGTTCCGGCAAGCACTGATTGGGCCTTTGGCACCGGTGATTTTACCGTCCACTTTTGGGAATATGCCGACGGGAGTATCTACAAACGGCCGTTGGTGAATAACCGCACGAACGTGCAGAGCGAGAGCGAGTGGGCGATCGAGGTCTATAATGTGGCCGATCGGGTCGAGTTCCACTCGGGCTATACGATACTGCTCACGGCCACAAACCTGCTCAACAGCTCAAGCTGGAACCACATCGCCGTGACACGCATCGGCGGCACGCTGACCATCTATATCAACGGCATCGCCTCAGGAAGTGTCGCAAATACGAACAATTTTTCGGACGTCAATGCGCTTCAGCTTGCCAGGGATCTGCTGCCGCAGGGAGTTGGCGACCTCGCGGGCCCGTTTCAGGGCAAGATCGACGAGCTGTCAATGCTCCGGCGTGGGCTGTCGGCTGCCGAGATACAGGCCATTTACAGCGCCGGAGGCAGCGGAATGTGTCCGCTGTGTGTCCCGCCGCCGAGCGGCCGGATCAGTATGTGGTCGGGCGAGGGTAATGGTTTTGACTCTGTAAACGGATACAACGCTGAACTGCGGAGCACGGCATTTACAGCCGGAAAGGTCGGCCAGGCATTCAGGTTCAGCGGTTCGCAGGGCTCATATGCCCAGATCCAAAACAATCCGGCATTGAACCCGACCAACGCCTTTTCGGTTGACGGTTGGTTCTATATCGATCCGACCGCACCCGGAAACGAGATCGGAACGCTGGTGGGCAAGTCGAACGGCGAGCTGACCAGTTACTGGTCGCTGTACTATGACAATCGCGGCGGCACCAGAACGATACGGTTCGTTATGGGAAAGGACGTCTTCTATGACAACGCGGTACCGGCCGCAAGTTGGTATCACGTGGCCGGCACATTTGATTCGACGACCGTGCCGCGGGCAAAACTCTACCTGAACGGCGTCAAGGTCGCTGATTCCGGCACGGCCGAGTTCGGCGTCACACCCAATAGCCTAAATCTCAGGATCGGGGCGATGTACTGGACGGAAACGTTCGAGGTCGGCAACGACCGGTTCAACGGCTTGGCCGATGAGGTCGAATTCTTCGATCGTGCCCTCACCGCGGCCGAGATCCAGGATGTTTATGCGGCCGGCGGGGTCGGCAGATGCCGTGCCGATCGCGGACGCGCGTATGTCCCAAATTCGGGCGACGGAACGGTCTCGGTGATAGATATCGAAACCGGCGCCATCGCTTCGACCATTTCGGCTCCGCAGCAGTTCGGTTTTGTCGCGATCAAGAACGACGGCAGCAAGGCGTATGTCAGCGGTGCCGCCCTCAGTAAGGTAACGGTCATCGATACGGCCACGAACACCGTTTTGACCAATTTCACACTCCCGGGAGCAACCCACGGCATTGCGGTCGACCTGTCGGGAACCAGACTCTACGTGGCACAGGAATTCGGCAGCGGCATGTGGGTGCTCGACGCTGACAGTGGAACGCTGCTGGCGACGATTCCGATCGGCGTAAACCCGTTCGGCGTCGCGGCCGCCCCGGACGGCAGACACGTTTACACGTCAAATTATTCGAGCGGTACGGTGTCGGCGATCAGGTTGTCGGATAACAGCGTCGAGACATTTGCGACCGGCAATGTGCCATACGGCATCGCCGTGACGCCGGACTCGTCCAGGGTCTATGTCGCAAACGCCGGCAGTAACAGCGTTTCGGTCATCGACGCTGCGACAAATACGAACATCACAAACATCGCATTCCCGTGTCCGACGGGCGTCGCGGTCAATCCGGCGGGCTCGCGTGCATATGTCGGCAGTTGTTCGGGAAACGATATGCTGGCGATCAACACGTCAGACAACAGCAGCCAGTTGATCCCGATGGGCTGGACCGTCGAAGGCGTTTCTGTGAATGCGGACGGAAGCCGCGTGCTCGCGGCGGCGAAAACCGCAAATATGGTCCTCAGCGTCAATGTTGCCACCAATATGGTGGCCCCGATATCGGTCGGTTCGGCTCCGTATGCGATCGGGCAGTTCGTCGCCCAACATCTGCCTGCTCCGCCGCCGCCGCCATTATCCGCCTGTGCTGCACGGCCGAGTGACATCACCGCGTGGTGGCGATCTGAGGGTAACGCACTGGACAGACGCAAGGCTCACCACGGTGCGCTTGTCAATGGAACGACCATTACCGCCGGACCATTTGGCCAGGCATTCAGTTTCGACGGAACAGATGACTATGTATCTGTTCCGGCATACAACATGGGAACCGACTGGACCGTCGAAGGCTGGGTCTTTCCGGCGGCCTGTTCCGACAACTTGCACTGTCCGATCTTTGCAAGGAGCAACACAAACCTCGACGGAATGCTCGTCAACTATCTCGGAGCAGGTCACGGCAACTATAACGAGTTCGCGTTCGCGATCGGCAACGGGACCAGCGGCACATGGCCAATGTTATTGCTTTCCGGTTCGAAGTACAGCATGAACGCCTGGTATCACGTGGCCGCTACCAAGAACGGCGACACTTACGCACTCTACGTTAACGGCGTTAAAAAAGCGGAGCAAACTCTGGCCGGATTACCCGATCAGTATCAGTCGAGAGATGTCCTGATAGGCAAGTGGAGCTATCCGTCCAACACGTATTTACTGGGAAAGATCGACGAAGTGAGCACGTACAAACGGGCTCTGACGCCAAATGAGATCTGGTCGATCTACTCTGCCGACAGCTACGGCAAGTGCGTCGGCACGCAGACGATGGCGGATATGGACGGCG
>CALDGX010000122.1 GCA_937941715.1 uncultured Chloracidobacterium sp.
GATCACTTCGTCGATCTCGGCCACTCCGCGGATGGTTCCGCGAAAAGACCCGACTATTTTGCCATATATAGGTAATGTTTTCATCGAGAATCGCGGGCTTTTTCACCCCCCTTGACAAGCCCACCAAATCAAGTATGATGTTTGTTGTCTATTACTGGTATTAAGTAATCAGATGCCTCGTTAGCAGGTTCGCCTCTGACGTTGCTAAATCATCCAAAAGGAGAATTAGAATATTATGTCAAACGATAATTTTTCGTTTCCAACCTCGTTACACCTTCACGTTAAACCAGAGCATTTGCGTAAGATTTCCGACCCGCAGGGACGTGTCGAAAGCTTCTTTGCGCTCGTGCCGGTGGAGAAAATCCCTGACGTTTCAGTTGAGGATACCAATCCTCGGGAACAGAATCTTAAGAGCAAAGTCGCTCGTGAGATTCGTAACAGCCTCCTTCAGCACGATGGCAACTTCCATCTTCTTAACCGCGGCATAACCCTGTCGGTCGGAAATGCGGTCTATGACAACAAGACAGAGCGTTTGCGGCTTGATTTTGACACTCGTGGCGTACACGGCAACGTGGACGGCGGGCATACGCAGCGCGTAATTCGTGAGACAGTCGGCACAGTAGAATGGGAGGAATGCCGGCAGTCACGTATTGATTTCGGACAAGAAGTTTTGCCGCAGTATGTGCGTTACGAGATACTTACAGGACTCAACGCGGACCTTCTGGTAAAGCTGGCCGAAACACGAAACACGTCGGTACAGGTGAAGGAATATTCCCTTGATAACCTTGCGGGTAAGTTTAAGTGGCTAAAGGAACAGCTTGCCGAATTAGACGACATCATTGCCTACAAGGAGAATGAGAAGAAGCCTGTGAATGTGCGTGAGGTCGTTGCGCTTTTGACGCTTTTCAATATCAACTTGTATCCGAATTCCGGAAATCAACATCCGATTCAGGCCTATTCGTCGAAGGCTCGCCCGCTGGAGCTTTTCGATACGAAGCAGGAGACATTTAGGTCGTTGAGGCCAATCATGAAGGACATTCTTGGGCTTTACGATTATGTCAGGTCGGCAATGAAGGAGATTTACAACGACGAAGGCGGTAAGTTTCGACGTTGGGAGTCGATAGACCACAAGGCAAAGACGACGTTTTACTTTGACCGGGATTTGCCGCAAGCGGACTACAAGGTTGCCGACGGTATGGTGTTTCCGCTTCTTGGGGCATTCCGCTTCCTTGTCCGTGAAAAGGATGGCGAGTTTACATGGAAAGTGGATGATGTCCGTCGCTTTTACGATAAATTTGGCGAGCGACTTATACGGACGGCCTTAGAGGGCGTCCGACAGAAAGGAAATAATCCCACAGCGGCCGGAAAAGATGGTGCAATGTGGGAACAGCTTTACAATCAGGTGAAGCTTGCTTATTTTGAACTTCGAGAAATTGACGAAGAGAGGTCTGTCTCAGTCTGATAGCCCCGTTGAACTTCACCGGTTGGGCGGTCGGTTTGCCGATCGCCCTTTTTTATTTCGTTCTTCTGAACCCATTGACCCTCTCATACAAAAAATCCGGATCAGGATTTTCAACATAGCTCCAGCCGCCGGCGGTGGTGCGATTTGGGGAGTAACGAGAGTGATCAGACTGTTTTACGAGATGCTCAACTGAAAACGGTAGCGATAGCCGTCGCATGTGCATTACATGGAGCAGATTCTTCGCTTCCGGCCCGCTTTCGTGGCCGCGCATGTAAATTCCGCCGCGTTCGGTCGGTTGGTATTTCTGAATAACCTCAGAGAACGCCGCGAGCTCTCGCTCGCCGAGTTTTGTCTTATCGCACCAACCGACGATCTCGCAAGTGTAGCTTACCTTTGCGACTTCGGTCGTCGTCGATAGAAAGAGAGTCACCGGGTGGGCTTGAGTCGGGTGATCCTTCGCAAGCCGGACAATCAACTGGCCGGAATACGGTTGGAGGTAAAGGATCAGGTCCGGCTCACTTTCTTGAGCCTTCCGGATATCGTCGAGCACCCTGCGATAGACGCCGTTGATAAAAAGTGAATAATTGCTCACAAATTTAGACGGGCTTATTTTGGATTGCACGAGTAACATTCTCGGGAGTTGTACATCGATAGGACTGATCCGCATAAACGGCAGACTGGGACGCCTTTACGTGGCTTCAGCTTCTTGATTCGTAGAGTCGACGACCACCCCAATACACCAGGCGTCCCCATCGGCACGGGTGCGTCGGAGGCGATATAACGTAGTGGCTTCGCCCTCGGCCTTGGTGCGACTGGAGCTGAAATCGGCGATGGCTTTTGTTTCCCAACCGGAATCTGGTGAACCTTTTTCCTATGCCGCAATAGTCTATCCGCCCGGACACTTGCGGGGCATAAAGGACATTGTCGTAGATTCGACGCGACAATTGGGAGACTCATTTCGACCAATGGCTTTGCTACAAGATAGATCATGAAATCCACGCGAGATTTCTCAACTTGTAAAAATCGGGCCGAGGTCTTCTGGATCGTATTTACATTCTTTGCGAGGCTCTTCGCGATCCGCGCAGTTACTCGGTCCTTGCTGAAATAGCATAGAGAGCCTTTGAACGCCCGTATTCGTTTGAAGTTTCTCTCGCAGAGTACAGTCACTTCAGCTCCGAGGAGGCGGTATTTGTCAGCGAGCGACCGTGCCGCCGTCTCTAACGGAGGTGAGTAGGTGATGCAAATTCTAGGATGCAACGGGTCCATGCTAAGTTTTGCCGCTGCCCACCAGCGGGAAACCGCCGTGGGCGTCGATCACTTCGTCGATCTCGGCCATTAGGCGGATGGTTTCGCGGAGAGCGACGATTATTTTACCGTATTGGGCAATGTCTTCGGCTGATATCGTGGGGCCTTTCAGGGCGATTAGAAAAGTCCGTTTAGATTTCATATGTTTCACGCCCGCCAGCCTAGTTCGTTGGCGATGCGTTTGATCTGGGCGATGGATTTGTCGTTTGAGCGAAGGCGTTTCATTTCCGGGTCGGAGGTGGCGCCCCAGCGCTATATTTGTTCGAGGGCTCTATAACCTCGGCCGAAGGCTTTGGCGTGTTTTACGCAGTTATCTTTTGTCGGGGCGTCTGACAATACTACCCGTAGCTCGGCGTCGGTCCACGGCTTTCCTTTGACGCTATCTTCCCAGCCGACCGCCATCACCCTTCACAAAATCCGTAAATGGTCGCTAACCCTATTCGCACGTTTACTTTTTTCGCTGTCGTTTGGCAGGGTCGCTATCACTACGAGTCACCGCGTTCCAGCTACCCTTGGAAAGGAACAGCGTTGCGTGTTGTTCAAAATCATCTCGAAATTTCGAACTGGTAAATCGAAAAGTAACCTGGTTACCAGCCGCCTTCCAGTCTTTTGCTTTCGTTCCACCCCAGGTTATGGGGCGAGGGCAATCTTGCTCCGCATACGCAGCAAGTCCGCGTAGACAGTGTACGACGGCAAGCTCGTGGGTAAAACAGGTCACGCTGAACTTACAACGCGCATAATCTGAATCTGCCATTTATAGTGCTCCTCTAAATATCGATTTTGGTTTCACCTATTTCAGAGATGGCGCTGAAGTGCGTCATCAATCCAACTTAACGCCGTACTGTACTGGTCTTCCGTTAGCACGAGCTCAATTCTGGGTGTATTGAGCCGTCGATCAACAGAAACCCGAAATTCGTGTTCGATGCCAAAATGGAGCTCTCTTGTTGTTTGGATGCCGCCATCGCTTGTAATTGGATAAGGAGACGATTCCCGATCGATGTTGAGTATCAGCCGAGAGTCCGGATTATGTTGAAAACGGAATGGCGGTATTGTTGCAGCAATATTCAGGGCATCCAGTCGACCAAGAGCTCCCCGCCAACGAATTTGCGTGCCACCCGGCCGCTCGGTGCCGACAGGAAACCGAACTCCATCTAAATTTTCGATTACCTGGCCTAGTGATTCCGGAAACTGGTCCCGCTGTTCTGCAAGATCATCCATTCCGATATAGAAGTCAATATGTGTTACTCGCGGAACTCCTTCTACAGCTTCTTCTTCGCCGATCGCTAGGCCGCGAAGCTGCCATTGAACATTGCCATCGCTTCGCCGAATAACGAGAGCCGGATTCTCTTGTCTGACTTTCCGTGATTTAATAGCAACGGAATTGTCACCTTCCTGATGTTGAGCAATAATGTATTCAAGTGCAATCATAATTTCGTAACCTCCGGTATTCACGTCCTCGATTTTTGTGTGCGTTCGGCGATTTTGCTCGAGAGTAATTGCCGAATTGTTTCGGCCTTAGATGCAGTTAGCCCCAAATACTCCGATACAATACAGTCAATCCTGTGATGCTCTGAGGTATGGATTTCCTTTTGAGAGTCTAGGGCTTGCCTGACACTAATCGACTCGAATATTTTCCTAACTTCTTTAGGACTGTTGAAGTCCATATAAATTGGCAACGGATCTAAATCAACGGCTTCCGCCTTTAACATTCCACCACCCAAATTCTTTCGGCCACAAATTTCTCGCCAAAGCCAGCAGACGGATGAATTGAGAGCAAGCCACAAGTTCAGCCGCGTCTCGGTATCAGTGGATGAACTATCGTCATAAATATCGACACCACTTGAAGAATGGGTCTGTGGAGCTGCCAGGGCACAAAAATGTCTTCCGAGTCCGCGAGGCATGATTAGTATTGGTGGAGTTTTTCTTGACCTACGTGAATCAAAGAGTTCCACTGACGCTTTTCTGACCTGGACTGCCTTTTTTGGATCAATCAAATACTCATCGATGATCCTATATTTTGTCTTCCGTATGGCGAAAGGAGCCCCGTCCGCAGAACTTAGAATTTGGAGGCAATGTTCTTCTCGAATGCCAAGACCAGCAAAATGCTCAGGGGAAACCAGTGCGGCCTTTGAAAGATTTAATCCTTGGCCAAACGTCAACCCCAAGTTGGCCTCAGAGAGGCGCTTGGCATTAGCCTCAAGTGCGGCGAATACCTGAAAAAATATATCGTCCTGAGCGGTCAGCAAAACACCCCATTTCAATTCCTGGACCAATGGATCGGAGTGATTATAAACCCTAACATGGGCGACTGTCGGTTGAACCGTGGCATCAACCAACTGGTCGTAACTGATATTCGAAGCCGCAAAGCTCTCGTGAAATCGAGCAAATACAATTTTGTCTTGAGGTCGAGGAACGCGTCCACAAAAAAGAGATATGATCGTATTGATATTTGGGCCGTCAGTGCCATCAAAATATTTGAAATCACTGTCAACGATTGACCTTACACTTGTGTGACGCGTAAGAAATAGTTGGAACTTCTTTCCGTAATCTGTGTCGAGCCAAGAATTTTGAGTGAGGAATACAAGTCGGCCCGTCTGACGTTTTATTAGGGTAAGAGCTAGCTCGTAAAAATATATCAGCAGATCCGCGCCTTTAGTAATCAATTCAGCATCTTCCGGCCACCGTGCCCTTACGGCTTTCTGATAGGCCTCTTTGTCCGCTTCGCGGAAATTAGCATGGCGGGATTCAAGATATGGCGGATTGCCAATAACAATATCAAAACCGTCCTTGTCGAACACTTCCTGAAAATACAAATGCCACAGGAAATATGGCTTGGTGTCGGGGCGTATGGCTTGCAGGCGTTCCTTGCTTTTCTCGACGCCTTCGAGTTGCGCTTCGAGTTTGGCTAGTTTTTTATACGTCGCAACCGGAATGATATTGTCTCGTTGTTCGGCACGGACGGCGGACTTCTTGTGTTTTATCTCGGCATTTATCTTAGCGATCTCCGAGCGAATTGAGGATTCTTTTGCTTTGATCGCTTGTTCGATAACAAGGCGTTCAAGACGATTTAGCTGCTCACGAATGTGAGCTTTCTGCTGTGCGTCTTCGGTGCCAAAGAACTCGGATTCGAGTTTGGTTACATCAAAATTCCCAAGTTCCTGCTGGACGCGGAGAACATCCATCAAACTTGTCTGCGGACTGACGGCTTCGCCAAAAAGGTTTCGTTCGACGTATGTGTCGGGCGACAACTGGGCCTTATCGAACACAAGCGAAATATCTTCGAACTGTTCAAGCAGGCTGTTGCCCTGCATTATCTTGTAATCGAGATTTGGCAGTGGTGCCGGTTCGATCTCATCAACGACGAGAGCAAGCCAGAATCGAAGACGGGCGATCTCTACCGCTCCGTTATCTATGTCAACGCCGTAGATGTTGTTCTGGATGATCTCTTTCTTAATCCGTGCCGGGTCGAACGTCTCGTTCGTTTTGAGATATGGATAGATAAGGCGGCGGCATTCGAAGATCTCTTTGAGCAAGCCCATCGGAAACGCGCCGGAACCGATTGCCGGATCGCATATCTTTACATCGCGAAGCAGGTCGTTTATCTTCGTTGCCTTTGCCATGCCGGTAAAGTTTTCCCCGACTTGATTGTCTCGGACAAGCGTTTCGATAGCCGGGCGGTCGCCCTCGGGCAGATGCGTCGCCAGATATTCGATCAGGCTTTCCTGACACATATAGTGGACGATCTCTTTTGGCGTGTAAAACGCTCCCTTTTCACGATTTTCTTCTAGCAGATTCTCAAAGATATGCCCAAGCATTTCGGGATCGATACCGACTTGACGGTTATACGGATCGTCCTCTTCGATCGTGAAATTGTACCTATCAAAAAATTCAAAAAGCTCCTGAAAAAGTTTTGGCGGGAAATCAATCGGGTTCCCGGTGGAAATGTCAGTATCGAAAAGACCTCCGTTCAGGTAAGGGATGCGAATATCGTTGCCCAGCATCGGATCAACGAGCCCATCGTATCGTTCTTTGTTGTTAAGGGTTTCAAAAAACAGTTTTCGGAGAACCCGGCTATGAAAATGCTCCTTATCCTGGGTTCGCTCGAAGAGGTTCTTCAGGAATCGAGAATCGCCATTCTCCCAGGCGGTTTTGTCAGCTGGAACACCCAACCAACCTTTTTTCTCCAGGAACTGAAGGAACACTAAACGTCCAAGAAGTATCTTGGTAAAATCGCGGATCGGCTTTGCAATCGGATCTTTCCAACCTTCTTTCGGCACTGTCCGCGAATTCAGAAAAAGTTCGCGATATTCCGCAGATGAGGCGAGATGGTCGCAAAACTGACCGAAAAGCTCTTTGTAACGTTTGAAAAATGCCTTCGATAGTTTCTCGATGTCAAATGCTTCTTGCCAGCCTTTTAACCACATTGCGTGGTCTCGCGGGTCCAATGGGAATGCAAGTTTCGGAAGGTTATGTTCGCAAAGCGTTCGAATGCGAGGATCGTTCTTTTCCCAGCCGAAAAGCGAAAGTGTCGATCGAGAATGGCCATCGCCTTGGAAATAGCCGAAGTCAAATTTCCGAAAATCCTCACTCGTGAGAATGAAAAGTAAATTTTCAAGCGCGAATCGCTGACGATCAGATTCGTTCGCCGATTCCCGTTTCTTTTTGACTAGGCCTCGGAGAACACCTCGAAGAGCTGTAATAGACGGCCTTTGATCTCCAAAATCAATCCAAAAAATGCCCCACGGTTGATTTGCAGCGAGCGGAGCGATTTGCTTGATGCTCTTTATCTTTGCCGAGTGTTTTTCATCGAGGCCGACGTCCCCGGCTTCAAATTCATAAAGAGCATCTTCAACGTCTTCGACGCCCTGAAACGGCCATTCCAATTCCTCTTCGAGATAACGGACCAGCGAAGCAAAATCAGTCACGTTTTGAATTAATTGAAAATTTGGCATAGATCATCTTATTGGTTCAGCGGTAAGAATGCTCTTTTCCAGCTAATATTACATTACTTGTTGAGTCACTCGCGTTAGTGGACATAGCCTATAACGGAGGCATCAAGCAGCCTTCGAACAACGGCCGTCTTCTCGGCTGATTCGTAGAAGAGCCGGCTTAGGGCCTCAGGGTAAAGCGGTAAGCCTTCGTTTGAAAGTTGTTTCGTCTGCGAAA
>CALDGX010000123.1 GCA_937941715.1 uncultured Chloracidobacterium sp.
AGATACCGGTCGAGATCACCAATGAGGTCGGTCAGGTACTCGGCCGCACCAAGACAGACGGCTCCGGGCGATACTTTTTCGGCGGCCTGTCGTCGGGCAGGTTCACGATCCGTGTGCTTCCATTTGGAACAGACTTCGAAGAACAGGCGGCCGACGTCGAGATCGTAAATTTCGTTCGTCAGGGCAGTTCGACATCCGACAGTGCACAAAAGGATTTCTACCTGCGGTCGCGACGCCGCAATCCGGAATCGAAGTCGGTCACCGGAACCCTGTTCGCTCAAGAGATACCTGAAGAGGCCAAAAAGGCCTACGAACGCGGGATCTCCGAACTCGAAAATAACCGCCCCGTCCAGGGCATGGAACTGCTGCTGCAGGCGGTCAAGATATTTCCTGATTACTACCTGGCCCTGGAACGGCTCGGCCGCGAATATGTGGCCCAGCAGAAATTTGATTTCGCCCGGGCGGCGTTCCTCAAGACCGTGTCAGTGAATGACCGCAGTTTTAACGGCTGGTACGGACTAAGCTATGCCGCATATGCCCTAAAGGATACTAAATACGGCGTTCCCGCCGCGTTAAAGGCCGTTGAGCTCGATTCGTCGTCAGTTGACGCATACCTTATCCTCGGCCTTGCTAATCGTCAGGCGAAGATCTTTTCCGAATCTGAAAAGGCGTTCCTGCAGGCCAAAAAACTTGCTAACGGGCAAAACGCCGACGTTTTTTGGAATCTCGCCTTGCTCTACGCCAACGATATGAAGCGGTACAAGGAGGCGGCCGACGAGTTGGAAATGTACCTCAAGGTTTCGACCGACGACGCCAAAAAGGAGAGCGTTAAGAAGCTGATCGCTGATTTCAGGCAAAAGGCGGCCGCAAAATAGGGCCGCCTGAGATCTCGTCCGTACTCAAATGACATTTCGGCCAGGCCGATCCTCGGGAAGATCCTCCCAACTTCCACTCATCTCCCCCAGCGTGTTTACCCTTCATTACTGATCAATATCGTCTTTTGTTGACGGCCTTGGGCCGTCCGCGGCTCGACGACCGTTCTAATTTGGAGCCATAGCGGCCCGGATCACATGACTAACGCCCCGATGGCATGCAAACATCAGGTCGCAGCGTCGTTTCTACAAGGGTCACCACCACGATGCCGGCAGTCCGGGCGGTCGATCGCACATAGACCCTTGTCCGAGGCATCGGTACCCGAACGGATGCAGGCCGCATCGGAAGCGATCAACTTTTCGACTACGCTACACCGCCGGAAACCGTTTGGAAAATAGAAAAGGCCCGCTTGAGTAACCTCAAGCGGGCCAAGAGTGTTGACTTCAACTTCGATTAGAAGAGGAAGCGGACACCAAAGCGGACAGAACGCGGTCCCTGGAACGAGTTTGCCTGACCATAGCGTGAATCCGTACGGTTAAGTGCCGTCGGGGTTCCTGCAAGGTAGGTGTTGATCGGGGTCAAGAGAGCTCCCGAGTTCCAAGCGTTGATCGCGCCAACATAGTTGGTCGAACCATCCGGGTTGACGTAGCCGAAAGTATTCGGGCTCATCGTAACCGCTGACTTCAGCGTGTAAACGCCCAGAACGTTGTCTTCGTCAAACAGGTTCAGGAAGTTAACATCGCCGACGAGCGTGTACCGGTTGTCACGGCCAAACTTGTACTTGTGCGAAACCGCAAAGTCAGTCTGCGTGAACATCGGCGAACGGCCCAGATCGCCACGCTTCGTAAAGATCGTCGTGGTGATGAAGGCAACCGTCGAGGTCAACGGGGTTCCCGACTGGGCGGTCGTGAAGAACGAAAGCTCGGTCGAGTTCGTCTTGCTGCCCTTCCAATCGAAGATGTATGCACCGTATGCATTGAAAACGTGCGTACGGTCCGTAGCAAGCAGTCCGTTATCCGGCTGGCCTGCAGCGGTAAAGCCGATGAACGGCAAGTCGAAGAAGCGGTTGACGCCGGGTGACGTACGGCCTGCTTCGTCCGAGCTAGCCAAACCTGAATAGTTACCGAACAAGCGGCTCCAGGTGTAGTTTACGTTGAAGTAGAAGTTGTTCGAGAGACGCTTGTCGAGCGAGATCTCAAACGCGTTGTACTTACGTTCCGGAGTCGTTGACTTCTGGTATCCAAGCTGGTTGAGCAACTGGAGGTGAAGTCCCGCACCCGGGTTACCGATGATGTAAGCTTCGCTGCCCTCGGCGTTGATGATACCAGCATCTTCGATGGCACTGTCAACGTTCTTGTAGGTGTAGCGACCCTTCAACACGTAGTTGTTGCTGAGCTGATGCTCAAGACCGCCCGTGAATTCCGTCTGACGGAAAGGCTTCAGGTTCGGATCAACTTTGCCGGTAAAGATCGTCGCATTCGGGTCATTCGACGCGATACGATAGTCAAACTGGCAACGGCTGATGCCGCTTCCGATAAAGCCGGTCGAGGGGCAGCGTCCGCCGGGAGCATCGTTGAAGTTGCCAACGATACGCGGCAGGGTGTACGAACGGAAGTCACCGCCGCCGGCGAAGATCTCAAAGAAATCAACGCGGTAGAAGTCACCACCGAACGAACCACGCGGAAGTTCAAACTTCAGACGATCGAAGAATCGGCCAAAGCTGGCAAATGCTTTCGTTTTGCCATTGCCCATGATGTCCCAGGCAAAGCCGAGACGGGGCGAGATCTTGTCACCAAATCCAAAGTTGATCGGCGGGGCAAGGCCGTTGAACGAAGGAAGGTCTTCCTTCTCCATACGGATACCAAGGTTCAAGGTAAGATTCTTGACCGGCTGCCATCTATCCTGGATGTAAAGCGACTGGTTGAGGTTCGAAGCCTTACCAACGGTACCGAAGCGAATGAGTTCGCCGGCACCGATCGTGCCCGGGGTCGAAACGACCGGTGCACCGAGGTCTTCGACGGTGTAACCGTAGTAAATATCTACGATACCCTTAAATTTGTAACCACGATCGACATCGTTCGTGATCTTGAAACGCTGGTAGCCACCCTTGAATTCGTGACGGCCGCCAAAGTTGTTGACCATGTAGGTAGCATCAGCTTCCCAGTTGGTGCGGATCGAAGCGTCTTTTTCGACGCCCGAGTTAACAGCATCTGCGAAACCGCTCGAGCAGCCGAGGGCCGCAACGTTACCAACCTGGCAGCGGAAACGCGTACCCGTCGGAACCATGTAGCCGCCGAGTTTTTCATTCAGGAAACCGCGTGAAAAGCGTCCGCTGATCACGAGCTTGCTGGTCGGGGTCCAGACGACCTGACCCGTAAGATTGTTCGAGTTCTGGCGTCCGCCCTGACGGTCGGTCAACTGGTTGCCCGTAAGGGTACCGATCGAACCGCCAAAGTTAACAACCGGCGGAGCACCACCGATCGAGACCGTTCCAACCGGAGTAACACCTTCGTCGATGATCGGGTTCCAGGTGTAGGTACCCGACAGGCGAAGTTTTTCGGTCGGCGAAGCATCAAGACGCATGAAAGCATATTCATACGTTCTCTTGAGCCTGTAACGCTGTTCCGCGGTCAAGGTACGGGTTGCAGCCGGAGCATTGGTGTAATACTTGGCGTCAACGATCGTATCGAAGACCTGCGGGGTGTAGCTGCCGAAGAACCAAAGTTTGTCTTTGACGATCGGGCCGCTGATGTTTGCGGTCGGGAAGAAGTTGGTTCCACGCGACTTCGGAGCCGTCAGATATTCCGTCGGCTGAAGGAAGGTAGCACCTGAACCCGACGTAAAGCGAAGCAACGAAGGACGGTTGTCGCCGTTGAAACGCGGATTCGAGAACTGGACGCCGAATTCGCCGCGGAAATCATTACCGCCACCCTTGGTGACGACGCTGATAACACCGCCGGTCGCTCCGCCAAACTCGGCTTCAAAGCCGCTCGATTTGACCTGAACTTCCTGGACGAACTGGACCGGGATCGCGTTGTTGCCGTTCAGCGTACCGGTACGGAAGTTCGAAACTTCCTGACCGTCGATGTAGAAGGCATTTTCCGAACCCGAAGCACCGTCGACCGAAACACCACCCGAGAGGCCCTCAGGGCGAGTTCCCGGAACGGTCTTCAGAACTGACGTAAAGTCAACGCCTTTCGGAAGAAGGTCGATCTTGGCCGACGAGATCGTCGACGAGACCTTGCTGCCGCCGACGTCGATCGGGGCTGAGTCACCGCCCGTAACGTCAACAACTGTGTTGCCGCCGCCGACAGCCAACGTGATGTTGACCGCTGCGGTAGCGTCGACCGCTACGCTGACCTTACGCTCGGTAGCTCCAAAACCGGAGATAGCACCGGTCGTAACCGAATACGTTCCCGGCGGGATCTGCTGGACTCGGAAGAAACCGTCGGCGTTAGCCTGAACCGTTCTCTTAAAACCCGAATCACCCGTGCTTGACACGGTAACAGAAACGTTGGGCACAACTGCTCCCGTCGGATCTGTGATGGTTCCTTCGATGTCGCCTGTCGTTCTCTGTCCGAACGCTGCCGTTACGAGACTGAGGGTGAGGGCGAGCATCAAAGTGATAAATTTAAAGTTTTTTCTCATTTTTCGCTCCTAAAAAATAGTCTTCCTGCGAAGAGTCAAAGGCCCAAAATGGGACAATTTCACCAAGACTGATGCAATTTCAAAGCCAAACATTTCAAAAATCCAGAATATCAGCCTAAACTATTGACCTGCAATGCTTTAACACCGTCATCAATGTGCCCCGGACCTCGCACTCGGTGCATTTATCATCGGCCGGTTTCCAATATTTTGAATTTTTTGCAATATAATGAATCGTTGCAGCAAAACAGGGTTCCGATAACGGCGGCAGGGCCCCGGCAGCGGGCGTTTTCCGGCGGCAGGGAGTGTGAATTGTCAGAAAGAAATTACCGCGACGCGGTGCATAACATCATTCGGCTGGACAACAGCTCGGCCGAAGGGAGATTGATCGAATCCCTGATCGATACGGTCGAGTTCCAACGCCTTCGCCGCGTCCGCCAACTAGGGCTCGCTTATTTTGCATATCAGAGCGCCGAACACTCGCGTTTCACACATTCGCTCGGTGCGTTCCATCTTGCGACCCGGATCCTCGAACGGCTCAACTCACGCTATTCGATCACTTACGAACAGCAGACGGCCGTTCGGATCGCCGCCCTGCTGCACGATATCGGGCACGGTGCTTTCTCGCATGTGATCGAGTCGATCCTCGGTTTTCACCACGAACAGTTCTCGATCGACGCTATCCTGAGCGACGCGACGGACGTCGGCCGCATTCTCGCGGGCCACTCACGCGAACTGGCCGCGAATGTGGCCGCGATCATCAGGGGCAACTTCCGCCCGCTCGCCCTGTCGCAGCTCGTCTCTTCGCAATTGGATGTCGACCGAATGGACTATCTTCTCCGCGATTCGCTGATGAGCGGGGCCAAATACGGTATCTACGATCTCGAGTGGATCATTAAGTCGATCGAGATCGACGAGGAGAACGACCGGCTATATGTCGCCGCCCCGGGCATCTATGCCGTCGAGGATTACCTGCAGGCGCGTTATTATATGTTTCGCCAGGTCTATTTTCATCGAACGCTGAGAGCGGCCGAGACCGTCCTCAGGTCGCTGCTCAAACGGGCGATCGATGTTTACGCCGCCGGCGGCGACGCGTGGCACCGGCCCGGCTCGGCGTTCGAGAGGATCCTTCAGAAACAGCAGTTAACACTGTCGGAACATCTGTCGCTCGACGACTCGGACGTTTTCTTTCATATCAAGCAATGGCAGTCGTCGGCCGATCCGGTACTTTCGGACCTCGCCGCCAGATTTCTTGATCGCCGGCTTTTCGCCGCCTTTGACCTCGATATGCCGTCCGGCGAGGTCGGTCCTTTCGTCAAGGAGGTCGAGGCGCTTGCGGCGGCACGCGGTTTTGACACGCGGTACTATGTCAGCGAAGACGAGACCGGCGACGCGGCATACAACTTTTACACGACAGATACCGCAGACGCCAAGAACCTCATCTTCGTCGAGGACGGGTTTGCCAGGCCCGCCGTCCGCGAGATATCTGAGGTCAGTTCGGCCGTCCGCGGCCTGCAACAGGGCCTTCGTATCCACCGCATCTGCTTTCCGGCCGAGTTGAAAGCCGACGTCACCGCGATCTATCACGGAGCCTGACAAGGCGATCATCTGCCCGGTCCGGGGCCGAACGCCGCGTGACGGCGTTGCCGATGCCCGTTTTCGTGCGATACAATTCTGGAAAAGCTTTCGCAAAAGCGGGCCGCCGTAAATGAAGACAATCAGAGCATCGATCCGAACCCTCCTGTTTGCCGCATCGACACTTGGGCTTTATGCCGTCTGGTTTCTCGGCAGCCTGGTCATTCCTAATAAGATCTATTGGCGGCAGGTCATCTTCGATAAATGGACGTGGGCATTTACTAAGATTTCGGGGATGAAGCTCGAGATCATAGGCACACCGCCTTCGCCTCCGTTCTTTCTGGTCTGCAATCACTTGAGTTATGCCGATATGGCCGCGTTGCGACAGGCGGCGACCGGCGTTTTTGTGGCCAAGGCCGAGATACTCACGTGGCCGGTGGCCGGGGCGATCATCCGGTCGATGGGCACGGTCTTTATTGACAGGGCCAACCGCCGCGACATACCGCGGGCCGGACGACAGATCATCGAACGCCTCGACGCCGGCGAGGGTATCATCGTATTTCCGGAAGGGACCACGTCAAAGGGCGAGGAGATACTGCCCTTCAACTCTTCGTTCCTCCAGTTTGCCGCCGAGTCGGACGTGCCGGTCTCGTACGCGGCGCTCACCTACCGGACGCCCGACGGCGGGCCGGCTGCCAGCACATATGTCTGCTGGTGGGAGGACATCAGCTTTTTCGCACATATGTGGCGGCTCTTTAAGCTGCCGGGCTACACCGCCGTCGTCAGTTTTGGCGACGGGCCGATCACGAACCGGGACCGCAAGGCTCTCGCTGCCGAGCTGCGGCAAAAAGTGTCCGAAAGGTTCATCCCGGTCATTTAGCCGCGATTTTGACAGATAACCTTTTTAAAATTTCCCCGTATAACCGACTGATCTAACCAGGAGCACCAAATGAGAATAAACCTTTTCCGATCGATAACGACGCTGGCAGTGCTGACGTCGATGACATTTTCCGTCCTTGCCCAAAGCTCGGGCTTCGACACGTCCAGAATGGACAAGAGCGTCGACGCCTGTGAGGACTTTTTTGAATATGCCAACGGGTCGTGGCTGAAAACGACCCAGATCCCGCCGACCGAATCACGGTGGGGAACATTCAACATTCTCGGCGACCGAAACAACGCGATCCTCAAGGAGATACTCGAAAACGCCGTTAAGACCAAGGCGGCCAAGGGCAGCGACACCCAGATGATCGGCGATATGTACGCGACCTGCATCGACGAAGCCGCGATCGAAAAGGCGGGGACCAAACCCATCGATCAGTATCTGAAGGCGATAGATAAGGTCAAGACCACGGCCGACCTGCAGCGTCAGATCGCCGCTCTGCACGATCTCGGTTTCCCGGCCGTATTCTCATTCGGTGCCGGCCCCGACCTCAAATCTTCGAACGACGTCATCGTCAACGCCGGCCAGGGCGGCATCACGCTGCCGAACCGCGACTATTACACCCAGACCGACGCCAAGTCGGTCGAGACGCGTGCAAAGTTCGTCACTTATATGACGAATATGTTCAAGCTGCTCGGCGACAAGGAGGCTGCCGCCGCGGCCGACGCCGCTAAGGTGCTCGATATCCAGACCCGCCTGGCAAAGGCTTCGCTGACGCCGGTCGAGCGGCGCAACCCGGACAACAACTACAACAAGATCACCGTCGCCGACGCCGAGACGCTGACGCCGAACTTTTCGTGGGCCGGCTATTTTGCGGCCCGCGGCGTGCCCGCGGCCGGCGGCTTTAACGTGGCACCGGCCAAGTTCTTCAAAGAGGTCAATGCGATGATGGCCGACGTTTCGATCGCCGACTGGAAGACCTATCTTCGCTGGATGGTCGTAAATTCGGCCGCAAACTCGCTGCCCAAGGCGTTTGCCGACGAGAATTTCGCGTTTTTCGGCAAGCACCTGAGCGGCCAGAAGGAACGTCAGCCGCGTTGGAAAACGTGCACCCAGACGGTTGACGGTGCCCTCGGTGAGGCTCTCGGGATGGAGTTTGCCAAGCGTGCCTTTACGCCGGCGGCCAAGGCCCGCATGAACGTGCTGATCGACAACCTGATGGTGTCGATGAAAGGCCGCATCGACGGCCTCGACTGGATGAGCTCCGAGACCAAAAAACAGGCACAGGCCAAGCTCGCGACCTTCAAACGCAAGATCGGTTATCCGGACGTGCTCCGCGGTTACAAGGGCCTCGAGGTAAAGCGTGACTCGTTCGCCGGCAACCTGATCCGTTCGAACCAGTTTCAGATCAAGCGCAATATGGCGGACATCGGCAAACCGCGTGACCGTACGCGGATGGGAATGACGCCGCCGACGGTCAATGCGTCGTACAGCCCGCAGAATAATGACATCACGTTCCCGGCCGGCATTCTCCAGCCGCCGTTCTTTAATTTTGACGCCGACGACGCCATCAATTACGGAGCGATCGGCGGCGTCATCGGCCACGAGATCACGCACGGATTTGACGATCAGGGCAGCCGCTTTGACGCCGACGGCAATCTGAAGATGTGGTGGACCGACAGCGACCGCAAACAGTTCGAAGAACGTGCCGCGTGCGTCGTCAAACAGTTTGACGGTTACGAGGTCCAGCCCGGACTGTTCATCAACGGCAAGCTGACCTTGGGCGAAAACATCGGCGATTTTGCCGGCCTCACGGTCTCGTACTACGCGTTTCAGCGATCGCTCGAGGGCAAACCGCGTCCGGCCAATATCGACGGGTTTACACCGGAACAGCGATTCTTCCTGGGATGGGCTCAGGTCTGGGCGGGCAAGTACACGCCCGAAGCCGAACGCCAACAGGTCGCCGGCAATCCCCACTCGCTGCCCCGCTGGCGCGTCAACGGCCCGATGTCGAACATGCCCGAGTTTGCCAAGGCATTTGGCTGCAAGGCTCCGCAAAAAATGGTCCGCCCGGACGCCTGCCTGATCTGGTAGGTCACCGGCCCATCGGCCCATATTGACTGAGAGGCTGCCCGTTACGGCAGCCTCTCTTTTTTTTCCTCTGATCCCGATCCCGTTACTCTTCCTAAAATGTCGAATGATGTGTATACATTTTTCAAGACGAGAATCGCAGGAAAGCAGGCCCGGATCGGATCGTTCTTTTACTGCTTCAAGTCCATGCACGGGATTCGGTATTCCTCCGATCGGATCTCTCGGGTACGCCTCGTCTTACCAATCGCGACTTGCGCGGTAAACATAACGCGACTCGTACACTGCAATTCGCGTGAAAATTGACGAACAAAAGAAATTGATTCGCCGGGCTTTAGAATTTGTTTATGCTTATAGGCCCCAGACTCTAATTTCCATGGAACCGGCGCGTTTTTTCGATTTGGATATTCCCATTTACCGGTTTTCTCATTGAAATTCAAATAGTATCTAGCCGGAACGATCAAACCATTGCCGGCATCTGCACCAAAAACGGTCACGATCGTCTTTGTGTTGTTGATGATAGAAAATTCTACTTCCCAATCGACGTATCTCAACATTACCGGGCGCCTTTCGATAGCATAAAAATTGGTAACACGAAATTCCAACCCGGTCTGAGCCCTTATGCTCGCACCGAAAAAAGAGACCATCAACAAGAGCATTATAGATCTAAGTATTTTCATTTCCAGAGCTCCTATATCTAACATCTGCCATTGCTGTCACGACATAACGACGTAAATTTTACCGTGGAAAAGACCTTCTTCGCCAATTCTCTGGTGTCCACGTCGACTGACGACAAATATATCCCAAGGCCGATCCGATGATCTTTTTCTGTGGCGTAATTAGCACCCGATATAAATTTGAATTGCGACTTATCTTGAAATGACCAAAATCTGGCTCTGACGTTATCAACAAGTATCAGTTCTTCGGCATAGCTCGGGTATTGACGCTGAAACGTTGGTCGCCATGCATCGATATTCCAATCGACGCTTACAACGATCTCGTCATCGGCAAATTTCCAACATCCGCCTTCAATGCACCTCTTTTCCTGCTTTTGAAGTGCCGAAGGAATAGAGATCTTAATGAAGCCGAGATCAACTTCTTTGAGATCGTTATAATCGACCTTCCGACCACGCTTCTCCCCGCTTACTGATTCAATTGAACGTCCATTTTCTTGTTGAGCATAAACAGGAACGATAAACAATAAGCTTGCCACTAACGCTATTTTCAACATATGAACCTCAATGTTTGACACTTGAAACCCAGTGATAGACGTCCGCAGGGTTTGTTGAGTTTCTGTATATAGCATTTGCACGTCTCGAACTATTTCCGGTAGCCGAAAGATTATATGACGGAGCAACTGGTACATACTTTTGACCGCGAGCAGGCGGAGCGTCAATGAACGTCTGGTCATTATAACCGAAAACGATCTGTTTTAAATCACTTTGAAAGATCGCTCCATTACCTCCATCGGGGCTAAATAAGCTCGCTTCTTCTCCAGGATTATCATTATGTGTGCCACCAAGTCCATGAGACCCAAACTCATGCCCGAAGATGTTTTTTGCCACTTCGACCCAACCACCGGCTGGGGCAAGCCCACCACCATTAGGGTCATGAGCAACACTTACTGCCATTCTGTCGAATTTCTCGCCTGCAATTCCAAACGTTATTCCCACGGCCTTTCTCCCGTCATCGTCCTGTATTGCGTCATATCCGATAGCAACAACGTTGTCTCGACCAGAGTGAATCGCCGATTCCTCGCTCGAGTAAATTTTTGCAGAAATGTTGGTTGTTAACTGAACGCTTTTGCCATCAATTTCACCGCTTCTGGTGAGCAATTCTCTTATACCTTTAACTAATGCATCTTTGTAAATTTTAAGATCCGCTTTTGATACATTTTGGCCGGCAGCTCCATACACAGCGAAACTTGCTTTCACGTTGACTTGGATAACCCCATCATTGTCGGTATACCAGCTTATCTCACCTTTTTTTCCAGATGGATCTACTAGATTCATGGGTTTATTTGTTACGTATAAATATAGATTCCAACTTGGCGGATCGGAAACCTTGGTTGCGTTTGTGAAAGAATCTGGACTCATAAATCTCCCAAAACTGCTGGCATACATCCGAGCCTGGGCGAAGTCGAGGTCGGTTTCTGTGTCGCGTTCGTAGCCGGTGAATTGTTTTCTGACCGTGTCGTCAGCGTATCCGAGGGCGGTTGTTCGTTGGGCGGTGGCGATCTCTTCGCCGAAGGGGTGGTAGTCGTGGCGGGCGGTAACTTGTCCGTTTACGTCCGTGTTTATTCGGGGACTTCCAAGGTGGTCGGCGGTCAGGTACGCGACTTTTGCATCATTTGCCGAAGCCACGACCGTCGAATATTCCGCGATCTGTTTGCCGGCCGCATCGTAAACGAAAATGGTTGTTTCGCCTGTCGAAGGCACTACTTTCTTCACACGTTTTCCGTCTCCGTCAAAGAAGTATGTTCCGATGCTGGCATTGCTTGAGTTCTTGACTTCGATTTGCTTATTCTCAGCGTCGTAAATGAAACTACGGCCGTCAGGATCGCCAGTAGTATTTCCCGCCGAATCATGTGTCCAGCCTGTTGAGGTCAGCCGAT